>NZ_JBFUGX010000453.1:0-3456 GCF_056402675.1 Polaromonas sp. P3_C2
ATAGACTCGTCACGCGACGGCCAGCTGGTCGTGGTGTCGCGCGATCTGTCAACAGCCCATTATGCGACGGGCATCGCGGGCAAATTGCAGCAGGTGCTGGACGACTGGAACTTCATGTCGCCGCAGTTGCAGGACTTGTACGAAACATTGAACCAGGGAAAGGCGAGGCACGCTTTTCCGTTTGAGCCATCGCGCTGCATGGCACCGCTGCCGCGCGCCTACCAGTGGGCCGACGGCTCGGCCTATATCAACCACGTGGAACTGGTGCGAAAGGCGCGCAACGCCGAGGTGCCGGAAAGTTTTTACACCAACCCACTGATGTACCAGGGCGGCAGCGACGATTTCATTGGACCCTGCGACGATGTGGTGGTGGCGAGCGAGGAGTTCGGCATTGACTTCGAGGCCGAGATCGCCGTGATCACCGGCGATGTGCCCATGCGCGCCACCCCCGAACAGGCGCTGGAAGGCGTGCGCCTGCTGATGCTGGCCAACGACGTGTCCTTGCGCAACCTGATCCCCGATGAACTGGCCAAGGGTTTCGGTTTCTTCCAGAGCAAACCGGCAACCGCTTTCAGCCCGGTGGCAGTGACGCTGGACGAAGTGGGCGACGCCTGGGACAAGGGCCGCCTGCACATGACCCTGCAAAGCACCTGGAACGGCCGCAAGGTCGCTATGTGCGAAGCCGGCCCCGAGATGACATTCAGTTTCGGCCAGCTGATCGCCCATATCTGCAAGACCCGCAATGTCCGTGCCGGCAGCATCATCGGTTCAGGCACCGTCAGCAACAAGGACTGGAGCCACGGCTACAGCTGCATCGCTGAAAAGCGCGCCATCGAAACCATCGAGGATGGCAGGCCCAAAACCGAGTTCATGAAGTTCGGCGACACCATCCGCATTGAAGCCAAGGGCAAGGATGGGCTCTCAGTATTTGGCGCCATCGACCAAAAAATTGTCGAGAACGTCTGAGCTACCCCGAATAAAACCAGCAGGGGCCGCGGAACCGGCTTCGCCGGGCCGCAGGCGCCGCCCCCTCGAGGGGGGAACAGGCTACACGCAGTGAGCCTGGACGGGGGTGTTATCTTGAATAAGCCTTGCGTGAGCCGTCTTCGAACACGGCGTCGTCACGTGATGGCTTGCCCTCGTCGTCCCAGGTTCTCTCGCGCGTGATGCGGCCGCGCTCGTCGTAGCTCGATTCGGCCACCAGCCTGCCGGCTTCGTTAAAGCGCTGGTGCGTACCCTGGGGCAGTTGCCGGTAGCGGTTGGAGGCTGTGTAGCGGCCGGTGGCGGCGATTTTCCCGCTGTCGAAGAAGTCGGTAGTCTGCAGCCAGGCGGTGTCGCCTTCGCCGCCGTACTCGGTTTTGCTGCGCGGCTGGCCGTTCAGGTAGTAAGTCTGGTCGCTGACCGGCTTGCCGGCCGACCAGCGCCTGTCGCGCGTCAGGGCGCCGCTGTCGGCGAACTCCTGCTCGCGTTCCTTGAACGAGGTTTTTGACGGGTTGGTTTCCAGCAGCCACTGGACTTCGCGCCGCTTGACGCCGGCGTTGTTGAAATAGCGTTCAGTGCGAATGTTGCCCGATACCTCGTCCAGGTAATCCGGCTTGCCACTCTCGCCCAGCGTTTCATGGCGAATGCGTTTTCCGGCCAGGTAACTGCTGGTGCCGTTCAGCACGCCTTTGCTGCTGAAGAGTTCGATCTTTGAGGCGCCGCCCGAAAAACCGCACCAACGGGCGTCCTCGGCCGGCGCTGCCAGCAAAGGCTTGTCGCCGCAGCGCAAGGCCTGGAGCTGGCCGCGGTCATTGAATTCGGCATAGGCCTGCTCGATGCTGCCGCCTGCGCGCGGCCCGTAAAACACGATGCGCCGCAACTGCCCATTGGTGTGAAAGCTGCGCGCCAGGCCGGCCTCGGTGCCGTTGTCGTAGATGGAGTCGCGCAGCACCTGGCCGTCCGGTGCGAATTCACGCGCGCGGCCATGGCGGTTGCCGCGCTCGTTTTCGCCGTATTCCCGCTGTAGCTTGCCGTTCTGGTAGTAGCGCATCAAACCCATGAACTTGCCGCCCTGCAGCTCCTGTTCGCGCATCAGCTGGCCTGTGTCCCGGTCCTTGCAGCGCATGATGCCGGTTTTGCCGGCCGTGGTGTTGCCATTGTTGGGGTTGACGCTTTCACCGTTGATTTCGCAGTCTTGCACCGCATGTGCCCACGGCGAGGCCAATGCGCAGGCACAAAGGAGGACGAGGCGTTGCACGGATTTTTTCATGCAGCAGCCCCGGTTTGGCTGATGAACAGCCGTATGCCGCGCAGGAGCATCTCGACCGAAATCGCCACGAGGATGAGGCCCATCAGGCGCTCGAAGGCCATCATCACGCGGTCGCCTGCCACCCGCTGGATTCGCTCGGACAGCACCAGCACCACGGCGCACACCGCCATGGTCACGCACAGCGCCGCGATCCATTCAAGCCGCCGCGCCGGCGCCTGGGACACCAGCAACATGACCGTGGCCAGCGCCGAGGGGCCGGCCAGCGCGGGAATCGCCAGCGGCACAATCAGCGGCTCGCCCTGCAGCGGCGCGGCCTCGGGCTGGTCCGACGGGAAAATCATGCGCAGCGCGATCAGGAACATGACCACCGCGCCGGCAATCTGCAGCGACAAATCGCTGAGGTTCATCAGGCGCAGGAAGCCGTCGCCGACAAACATGAAGGCCAGCAGCAGCAAAAACGCGATCAGCACCTCACGCAGGATGACGCGCATGCGCCGCTCCGGCGCCACACCCTTCAGGGCGTTGACAAAAATCGGAATATTGCCGAACGGATCGGTGATCAGCAGCAGCAACACCGTGGCGGAAGCAAAGGTATAGGCCATATGTATGTCAGATATGTCGGGCCGTGTTAGCCGAATAAAGGGCTTCAAGTGATTGGAAACCCTTGATCTCGATGGGGTTGCCGAAGGGGTCGCAGAAAAACATGGTCCATTGCTCGCCGGCTTCTCCTGCAAAGCGCACTTGCGGCTCCAGCACAAACTCCATGCGGGCCGCTTGCAGGCGCTGCGCCAGGGCCTGCCAGTCGGCCAGGGCAAGCACCAGGCCGAAATGCGGCATGGGAACAAGCTTGTCGCCAACATGGCCGGTGCGCTCTGTCTTGAACGGTTCGCCCAGGTGGAGCGACAGCTGGTGGCCGAAAAAGTCGTAGTCGACCCAGGTAGGGGCCGAGCGGCCTTCCGCGCATCCCAGGACCCCGCCATAAAACTGGCGGGCCACGTTGAGGTCTCTGACATTGAAGGCAAAGTGAAAGAGGCTTTTCATGGTGCAAGCTTATCAGGGCATTGCCCGAAAGAGACGCTTTTGCAGCCCGGCCGGCAACAGGCATGGCGCCATGCCTGCCGATGAATGCTATGAAATAGATAGCGATTTGCGCTTGTCGGTAAAGGTCTGTGGGTGTTTCTTGCTTGAATCCGTATCATTACCGG
>NZ_JBFUGX010000454.1:0-3448 GCF_056402675.1 Polaromonas sp. P3_C2
GCTACACCGCGCTGCTCAAGAACACCATCGACTGGGTCTCCAGCCCCGTCAAGAGCGATCCAGCCTGGCACGAAGGCTTCAAGTCTTTCACCGGCAAAGTCGTGGGCGTTCTCAGCGCCTCGCCCGGCGCGCTGGGCGGCCTGCGTTCGCAAAGCCATCTGGTGCCGCTGCTGCTCAACGCGCAGTGCTGGGTCGCGCCCAAGGCTTTTGCCCTGGGCCGCGCCGGCACCGCCTTCGACACCGAGGGCAACCTGCTCGACGAATCGCATCTCAAAAATGTGCAGGCGGTGATCGACCAGGTGCTGTTTGCTTCCCAACGCCTCACTGCATGACAGCGCGTCCAGGCCACTGGCTGTCGGGCCTGGCGGCCTTTTGCCTCGCGTCGTGCGCTTACGCCATGGACGTGGAGATCAGGGAGCCTTTTGTTTTTCTGTCGGGCAAGGTGACCGGCAATGAACAACGGATTTTGCAGGCCGCGATAGAGGAGCACCCCGGCATCACAACGGTGGTGCTCAAAAACTCCTCGGGCGGGGACGCCCGGGCCGGGTATGCGACTGGCGAATACATCCGTGAAAAAGGCCTGATGACCTTGCTCTCAGGCTATTGCCGTTCTTCGTGTTCGCGCATGTTTCTGGGCGGCACAACACGCGCCTACTCCGACGACCAGCCTCTCGAAAGAACGGTCGTGGGTTTCCATGGCAACTACACACAGGACGGCAGCCTGCAACAGGCGCGCATGCCGGCACTGAAAGCCTGGATCATGAAATACAGCGACGGCAAAGCCAACCCCCAGCTGGTAGAGCAGTGGGTCAACCTGCCCAACCACAACGGCTTCGCCTATTTCTACCACCCCCAGGTGCCTGGCATCGGCCCCGACGGCGTGATACTGTGCCAGGGAAGCGAAGACCCGAAGCTGCGCAAGGAGCTGTGCGCAAAGCCTCAACAGGGTGACGCGCTGGCCAACGGGATCGTGACCACACTGGAGATCGCCAAAATACCCCGGTGACCAACGCACTAATTTACGGCCAGCGCCCGTGCCTGTTCCACCGCACCGGCCTTGGTTGCCGCAAGGTCCTCGGGCGGCACCAGCGTCGGCGCAACGCTTATTTCCGCCGTCACCTCAATGTCCAGGAAACGCAGCCAGCGCCGCATGTACGGTTTCTGGAAATCGGATTCATCTTCCCCGGGCCGCAGCGGGTACGCGCCGGCACTTGAATACACCAGCGTCGCACTCTTGCCTGGCAGCAGCGCCTGGTAACCGGTTTGCCTTGACCATGCCCAGTTCTGCCCCGGCAAGGTCACCACGTCGATGAAATGCTTGAGCCGGTAAGGAATGCCGAAATTCCACATCGGCAAACTGAAGAGATACCGGTCTGCCGCATTGAAGCGCTGCGACACCGCGACCGCACGCGCCCACAACGCCTGCTGCGGCGCCGTCGCATTCTGCGCACGCAACACGGCAAACTTGGCGGCGATCATGTCGGCGTCAAACGGCGGCAGGTCGATGTCCCACACATTGATCGTGTCCACGGTGCCCTCGGGATGCGCCTGGCGATAGGCGTCCAGCCAGGCGGTGGCGACGGAAGTTGAAGTGGACGCGGCCTGCATCGGCGAAGCTTCGATATAAACCAGATGGGTCATGGGTTTCTCCACGGATGGGTTGATCAAACAGTGCCGTCCAGCAGGCGCAAGCCCACCATGCCGGCCACCACCAGCGCCACGCAGGTCAGACGCAGTGCCGAGGCGCTTTCGCCCATCCAGAGGATGCCGATCAGCGTCACGCCGACCGAACCTATCCCCGTCCAGATCGCGTAGGCCGTGCCCACCGGCAAAGTCTTGACGGCATGCGTCAAAAAGAAAATGCTGGCGCCGGCCGCGGCCACCCCCAGCACGCTGGGCCACAGGCGCGTCCAGCCTTCGGAAGATTTCAGGAACAAGGCCATTGCGATTTCGACAATGCTTGCGGCGAGTAAATAGAGCCAGGCCATCGGGAGTCTTTCTTTGGAATAACAGGGTTAAAGAGGGTTAAGGATTGATGCGCCTCCAGCTTAGGTTTACGATTACCCATAGGCAAGTACGCACCTTCTGGTAACCATGACAATTCCCGGCGACCCACCCACCGACGCTTCAAATGTGTTTAGCCAGGCCTGCCCGTCGCGGCAAGCGCTGGAGCTGGTGGCCAGCAAGTGGGCCTTGCTGGTGATCCCGGCGCTGGCCGATGGCCCGGTGCGCAACAACGAGCTGATGCGCAAGATCGAAGGCATCTCGCAAAAGATGCTGACGCAAACGCTCAAGGAGCTGGTGCGCAATGGCCTGGTGCTGCGCTTTGACCGCCAGACCGTGCCGCCGCATGTGGAATACCAGCTCAGCGCGCTGGGCCAGTCCCTCAGCGAAACCTTGATCCCGCTGGACAACTGGGCCGAGCGCAACCACCAGAACCTGAAGGCCGCGCGCGAACGTTTTGACGCATCCTTCATCTAGCGCATGGGGGTTAGCCTCATTAGCGGAATCACGTAGCGCCGCGCCTCATGTACGGTCCTATATTGGACCGACACGCCAGCGATGAAAACGACGGCGGCAACAACATGGAGACACATCAAATGAAACACCTCAACACGCGCCGCGGCGCATTGCAGTTCGGCCTCGAGGCCGGCGGCGCACTGGCAGCGGTTTCGGCCTTTCCCGGGCTGCTGCATGCACAGGCCGGCTGGCCCAGCAAACCCATACGCTTGCTGGTGCCCTTCGCGCCCGGCGGCAGCTCGGAGATCGTCGCACGCTCAGCGGCCAACGAACTCACCAAGAGCCTGGGCCAGACGGTGTTTGTGGAAAACAAGCCCGGCGCCAGCGGCAACATCGCCATGCAGGAATGCGCTGCCTCTACCGATGGCCACACCATCATCCTGGGCCACATCGGCACCATGGCGGTCAACCCCTTCATCTTCGACAAACTGCCCTTCGACACCAACAAGGACTTCAAGCCCATCTCGCTGCTGGCCAAGGTGCCCAGCCTGTATGTCGTCAATTCCAGCGTGCCCGCCAACAACCTGAAAGAATTCATCGCGCTGGCCAAGGCCAAGCCCGGCCAGCTCAATTACGGCTCAGCCGGCAATGGCAGCGCCGGCCATCTGGCGTTTGAATATTTGAAGATGGCGACCGGCATTTTTGTGCTGCACGTGCCCTACCGCGGCACCGGCCCGCAGCTGACCGACCTGCTGGCCGGGCGGCTCGAAGCGGCAAGCGTGGGCGCGCCGGCCATCCTCGCGCACATCAAGTCAGGCAAGCTGCGCTGCATTGCCACCGGCACCAAGGAGCGCCTGTCCCAACTGCCCGACGTGCCCACCGTGGCGGAAAGCGGCTACCCCGGTTTTGAAATGACGCAGTGGTACGGCCTTAATGCGCCGGCCAACATGCCGCAGGCCAACATCGACCGCATCGCCGAGGCTTGCAA
>NZ_JBFUGX010000455.1:0-3437 GCF_056402675.1 Polaromonas sp. P3_C2
CCACGGCCGCGTCCACGTCTTCCTCGCGGGTGAGGCCGCAGATCTTGATTCGGGTGCGGGTGGCGGGCGTCATGGAAGCCAATCATAGGCCGCTGTGCGACTTGGGAGGCCATAGTGGTCTTCATAGACCGGTCCCAAGAAGTACAACCCATCGGGTGAAAAAGTGGGCGCGGCTGCGTCGCGGCTGCGCGCATCCCTTACCTCGGCCAGCCAGCCTGGCGGGTAGTTGCCCTGGCCGACAGCCACCAGGCAGCCCATGATGTTGCGAATCATGTGGTGCAAAAAGGCGTTGGCCTCGAACTCGAAGCGCCAGTATTTGGAGCCCGTACCGGCACGCTCGGAGATGTCGATCCGGCTGATCGTTTTGACGGGGGACTTGGCCTGGCACTGCGCGGCCCGGAAAGAGCTGAAATCGTGCTCGCCAATGAGGTGCGTGACAGCCTGTCGCATCGCAGTGCCATCCAGTGGCCGGTACACCCAGCCGACACGCCCGGCTTCCACGCTGGGCCGCACTGGTGATTCCAGCACGACGTAGGCGTACCTGCGTGCGATGGCGCTACCGCGGCAATGGAATTCGTCGGGGACCTCGCGTGCCCATTGCACCGCGATGTCACCGGGTAAAAAGGTGTTGGTGCCGCGCACCCATGAGGCAATGTCGCGCTGCAGCGGCGTGTCAAAGTGCACGACCTGCATCAGCGCATGCACGCCAGCGTCGGTGCGCCCGCAGCAGAGGGTACGAATCGGCTGGGCGGCAAACTTGGCCAAGGCCAGCTCCAGCTTGTCTTGCACGGTATTGCCCGAGAGCTGGCTTTGCCAGCCCTCGTAGGCACTTCCGCTGTAGCTGATGCCGAGGGCAATCCTCACGGTTGAACCCCGGCCGGTGCGCAGTGAACGCGGTGCGTTCAGGCTGCGCTCACGCCAAGGCGTTCAGGAACGCCTGCGCCTTGACTTTCAACGGGCCACTGGCTTCTGCCAGCACTTCTTCGGCCAGCGAGCGGGCACCGTCGGTGTCACCCAGCGAGCGGAACTCTTCGGCCAGCATGAACTTGGTTTCAAGCGGGTCATCCGACGAAGAAGATACTTCAAACTCAGGAGCGGGACTCTCCGTTGTTGGGCCATTCAGGTCAAGTGAAAGCGAGCCCAGGTCGAATTCCAGCATGCCGCTGTCGGCTACTGCCGGGGCCGGGGCCGGGGCCGGAGCGGCCTTGACCGGCGGAACCGGTTTGGCTGGCGGGACGAACGGCTCGGGTTCAAAGTTCAGGCCTTCGGACAGAAAGGAAATCTCGGGTGCCGCTTCGGCGGGTTTGGCCGCAGCAGGTGCCGGTGGCTTGGCCGCAGGCATGGCAACCGTTGCGCTGCTGAAATCCATGTTCAGGGCGGCGGGTTCCGGTTTCCTGACGACGGGCGGGGCAACTGGTTTTGGTGCAACGGGTGCCGATATTGCCGCAGGGGTCGTGGCTGTATCAGGCTCATCACCGAGTGAGAAATCCAGGTCAAGATCAACGTCCACGGCCGGTGTTGGCGCAGGGACATTGACCGGTTGAGCCACCATGGCCACGGTACCGCCCGGGCTGAACGCCGAGGTCCCGGCGGCGGAGGCTGTGCCGGCGGGCTGTCCGCCAGGCTGGTACATCGGGTTCGAAGGGTCGAGCTCGCGGCCCATCTCGGTGATGTACGCCCATTCCGGGCCATTGCCGTGGGTCAGATTGAAGGCTTCGATGGCGACAGTTTCAAATGCCTTGCTGTCGCGGCGTTTTGCATAGATTTCCATCAGCTTGGCGTGAATTGCCACGCGCATGGGGCTGGTGCGCATCGCCTCCTTGAGGATTTCTTCAGCTTGCAGGTCGCGTCCATATGCCAGGTACACATCGGCTTCGGCTACGGGGTCTACGTCGCCAGCGGCGTCCAATTGACTGGGCGAATACACCAGGGACGAGCCCGTGGCGTTGCCTTCATTCGTGTCAATTCTTTGGCCGCCGCTGGCGCCGAAAAAAGAATCGGGCTGCAACCTGCTTTCAAGGAAAGAGCTGTCAACCTGGGCCCCACCGGCGCGCTGGCGGTACCGGTAAAAACCGAATCCGGCGAGCAACGCGACCAGAAGGCCTACGCCCGGCAATACCAGGGGGTTTTCCAGCAGTTCGTCGAGCAGGCTGGGTTCAGGTGGCGGCGGAGGCGGCGCAACAACCGGTTTTTTGGGTGCTGCCGGAGCGGCTGCCACCGGTGCGACGGGTTCGCTGGCCGCGGGGGCTGGTTGTGAAGCCGCTGCAAGCGGCTCGGCGCTTGCAGCCGTGGCTGAGGCTGCAGAGGCGGGTGCCATGGGAACCGCAGGCGTCGTGCCCGCAACTGCTGCGCTGGCCGGCTGTGTGGCTGTCACCGCTGCCTTGGTGGATGCCGATGCGGCGATGGAAGGCGCCGAAGCTGCCGGAGCCGCCGCAGGTGTGGGGACTGTAACGCTGGACGGAACTGGAACAGCCACACCTGGCGTTTTGGCTGCGCTGGCTGCGGGTGCCGCTGCCGGACCGCTTCCGAGTTTGTTGAGCTCGTTGATATTTTTGGACAGCTCCGCGACCCGTGTCGAGGCTTCTTTGGCTTGCCGTTCCTTGGCAATCTTTTCTTCGGCGGCTGTCGCTGCCTTGCCCTTGACGGCTCCCTTGGACAGGGTGAGCTTGTCGGGGGTGGTGCTGGCAGGCGCCCGGTCTTCCACCTTGGCCTCCACCTTGCCGCCGGCCTGGCGGTCGGCACCGGCTACCTGTGCCGCTGGCACGCCTTCTGCGAGTTTTCGGCGGAAAGTGTTGAAGTCCTTGCTTTGCGCGACGATGGTCTGGGTAGCTTCGCCGGGGGAGACGGYGCCGGCCGATTCGGCGGTCGGGATGTCCAGCACGGCGCCGGACTTGATGCGGTTGACATTGCCGCCGATGAAGGCATCCGGGTTGCTTCGGAGCAAGGCGACCAGCATCTGGTCCAGTGAAATGCTGGACGGCTTGTTCTGGGCAGCGATTTTGCCTGCGGTGTCACCGGATTTGACGGTGACCTGTGTGTCGCCGGCGGGGGCTTTTTCCGCCTTTGCCGCAGGTGCCTTGGCTACGGGGGCGGGCCTGGTGGCACTGGAGCCGGGGCCTGACGGGGAATAGGGGATGGACGCAATGCCTTTGGAGGGCGGCGCGGCATTGGGCGAACCGGGGCGCGACAGCACAGGTGCAGTTGGCGCAACTGCTGTGCCGCTACTGCCGGACCGCAGTGCCGGCGGGTCAAACAGCATGGTGTAGTCGCGTGTAATTCGCCCGTTCGACCAATTGGCCTCCAGGATGAGGTCCACGAAAGGCTCGGTAACGGGGCGGTTGCTGCTCAATCGCAGGAAAGACCGTCCGTCCGTCCGACGTTGCAGGCTGACTTCGACACCGGTGACCACCGTGCCGTATTCCATGCCTGCTGCCTTG
>NZ_JBFUGX010000456.1:0-3419 GCF_056402675.1 Polaromonas sp. P3_C2
GGCTAAGGGCGGGTGTCAGACAACACCGCAAGGTCGTACTCCGGTATACCCACATCGGCAGGCATCCGGCATCCAAGGCCCCTGCTTCAAGAAAAACAGCCGGTAAGCCAATCAGGATGGGCGCAAGCAGCTATTAAATCAATAGCACATCACGGCAGGCGGCGTAGGGGTGCCGCCGCTCAGGGTTAGCCCCAAGACGGGGTAGAGCCTGTCCCCTAGAGTACCCGGCAGGCTTTGTAGCGCCCCTTGTTACGACTACCATGCAGGCAGTTTTGACAGGAGACCTGCCTTGGCCGCGACCCCCACTTCGGCGACGACGCCCCCTTCCCTTGCGTCTTCTTCTTTTTCCCTGGACCCCGCCTCCCCCTACCCCCACCTGCTCGCGCCGCTGGACCTGGGCTTCACCACGCTGAAGAACCGCGTGCTCATGGGCAGCATGCACACCGGCCTCGAAGACGGCCGCAAACACTTCCCCGCCATGGCCGCCTACTTTGCCGAGCGCGCGCGCGGCGGTGTGGGCCTGATGGTTACCGGCGGCTTCGCGCCCAACATCGCCGGCTGGACCAAACCGTTTGCCGGCATGCTCGCCAGCTCRGGYGCKGCGCGCCGCCACAAGCAGGTCACYGACGCAGTACATGCAGAAGGCGGCAAGATYGCGCTGCARATYTTGCACACCGGCCGCTATGGCTACCACCCGCTGTGCGTCGCACCTTCGCGCATCCAGAGCCCCATCTCGCCCTTCACCCCGCGCGAGCTCAGCGCCGGCGGCATTGAGCGGCAGATCCGCGCCTTCATCCGCTGCGCCATGCTCGCCCGCGATRCCGGCTACGACGGCGTCGAGATCATGGGCAGCGAAGGCTACTTCATCAACCAGTTCCTTGTCACCCACACCAACCAGCGCACCGACGAGTGGGGCGGCAGCTACGCCAACCGCATGCGCCTGGCCGTCGAGATCGTGCGCCGCACGCGCGAAGCCGTCGGGCGCGACTTCATCATCATCTACCGCCTCTCGATGATCGACCTGATCCCCGGCGGCAGCAGCTGGGAGGAAGTCGTGCTGCTGGCCCAAGCGGTGGAAGCCGCCGGTGCCACGCTCATCAACAGCGGCATCGGCTGGCATGAGGCGCGTGTGCCGACAATCGCGACGTCAGTACCACGTGGTGCCTTCACCTGGGTCACCAAAAAGCTGCGCACCGACCTGCGTGCCGCCGGCCTCACGATTCCTGTCATCACCAGCAACCGCCTGAACATGCCCGAGGTGGCCGAACAGGTGCTGGCCGACGGCTCGGCTGACATGGTCAGCATGGCCCGCCCTTTCCTGGCCGACCCCGAGTTTGTCAACAAGGCYGCGCAGGGGCGCCGCGACGAGATCAACACCTGCATCGCCTGCAACCAGGCCTGCCTGGACCACGCCTTCCAGGCCAAGCTGGCAAGCTGCCTGGTCAACCCCCGCGCCGGGCATGAAACCGAACTCGTCATTCGCATCGCCCCCGCCAAAAAACGCGTTGCCGTCATAGGCGCAGGCCCCGCGGGTCTGGCCGCCGCCACCACTTTGGCCCTGCGCGGCCACAGCGTTGACCTGTATGACGCGGCCGACAAAATCGGCGGCCAGTTCAACCTGGCCAAGCGCGTGCCCGGCAAGGAAGAGTTCGAGGAAACCCTGCGCTACTTCGGCCAGCGCATCACCGGCACCGGCGTGAAGCTGCACCTGAACACCCGCGTCTCGGCGGCCGACCTCATTGCGCAGAAGTTTGACGAAGTCGTGCTGGCCACCGGCGTCACGCCGCGCAACCCGCGTATTCCCGGGCAAGACCATCCCAAGGTGCTGAGCTACATCGATGTGCTGCTGGGCCGCCAGCCCGTTGGCGAACGTGTGGCACTCATAGGCGCAGGCGGCATCGGCTTTGACGTCGCCGAGTTCCTCGTCACACCCACCGGCCATTCCACCGCACTCGACCTGCCCGCCTGGCTCGCCGAATGGGGTGTGGCCGACCCCGGTGAAGTGCGCGGCGGCGTGGTACGCCCGCTGGTCACGCCGCCGGCGCGCCAKGTCACSCTGCTGCAGCGCAAGCCCGGCAAGCTGGGCGCSGGCCTGGGCAAGACCACCGGCTGGATMCACCGYGCCGCGCTGAARATGAAAAACGTCGARATGCTYTCRGGCGTCAACTAYGAACGCATTGGTGAAAACGAAGAAGGCTCAGGCCTCAGCCTCTTCATCACCTTCGGCGAAAAACGGCAGGACGGCACCGTGCTGGCGGTCGACAACATCGTGCTGTGCGCCGGACAGGAACCCCTGCGCGAACTGCTGGAGCCACTGCGCGCGGCCGGCGTCAAGACGCATCTGATTGGCGGCGCAGACGAAGCCAGCGAACTCGATGCGAAACGCGCTATTGACCAGGGGACGCGTCTGGCTGCGATGGTGTGACCACGCTTATTTGGGCAGCCCTGCCTCAAAGCGGTCCATCTCTTCATCCAGCGTTCCGCGGCCGTTGAAATCCCGCTTGGCCTGGCCATACCAGTACTCGGCATTCCCCAGGTCGCCCTCCTGTACATGCAGGATGCCGTGCAGCCAGGCGGCCAGTTGCGACTCATCACTCTGCACAATCGTGTGTGCCTCGGTCCAGCGCCCCGAGCGCATGTGAACCAGGGCTTGGCGAAGATTGGCCATCGAAAACTCCTTGAATGAAATGAATATATCGCCGATGGAATTTCCATGGCGGGGTCATGTTTTTCCGTCACGCGGGCCAGCAACAGGCGCATGCTGCGCCATCAGCCCGGCAATCCACTCGATGAACACGCGCAGTTTGGCGCTGACATGCCGGTTCGGCGCAAAGGCTACGTACAAAGGCATCGGGTCAAGGCGCCAGCCCTTGAACAGGCGCACCAGTTCGCCGCCAGCCAGGTGCGCCTTCGCCATGTAGTCCGGCAGCCAGAGGACTCCCAATCCCGCCAGCCCGGCCGCGAGGTAGGCATTGCCGTCATCGAATGCGAACAGGTGCCGGCCTTGCACCTTGATGCTCTCGCCCTTGCAGTGCATGGCGTACGGAAAAGCCTTGCCGGTGCGCGCCCACAGAAAACCCACGATGCGGTGATGKGTGTCTTCCAGCTCTCGTGGGTGCAACGGTGTGCCCGAGCGCTCCAGATAGGCCGGGGCGGCGTATACCCCCAACTGCAGGTCACCCACCTTGCGGGCCATCAGCGACTGATCGGTTAGCTCGCCGCCGCGCACGACGCAATCCACGTTGTCGCCGATCAGGTCCACCATGCGGTCGCTGACACCCATGTCGAGCTGAATCTCAGGGTAGCGCGCATGAAATTCCGGCAAGGCCGGCACCAGGATCATGCGGGCCAGGGGGCTGGGCACATCGACCCGCAGCCGGCCCCTGGGCGACGCCGACGCGCTGGACAGGCTGGTCTCG
>NZ_JBFUGX010000457.1:0-3413 GCF_056402675.1 Polaromonas sp. P3_C2
GCAGACGGCGTGTTCGCCTATTCGAACGAAGAAGAGTCGGCACGCTTGCTGCGCGAGCTGCGCAAGCAGGGCTGGAACAAGCCCATCATCGGCGAAACCACCCTGACAGGCCAGAAAGTCATTGAGCTGGCCGGTGAGGCTGCCAACGGCGCGATTGCCCACGTGGGCTTGACGGTGGATGCGCCGGTGCCCGCCATCCGCGCTTTCAAAGCGAAGTTTGAGAAGGACTACAAGTACATCTCCGATCACAACGGCATGAAGGGCTACTCCGGTGTCTACGTGCTCAAGGCCGCCATCGAAAAAGCCGGCAAGCTGGACCGCAAGGCCGTGGCTGCGGCCATGAAGGGCTTGAAGGTCAACACCGACAAATATCCCGGCGCGCTGATGTACACCGAGTTCGACAACAAGGGCGACCTCGACCGCATGAGCTTCATGGTGGAAGTCAAAAACGGCAAGCAGGAAGTCATTGACATGGTTCCCCCGCTTGGCCTGGCCACCCGGGACGTGAGCAAGACCCTTCCTTTGGCACCTGCTGCTGCGGCCAAGCCAGCCGCGAAGAAGTAACTGAGTAACTGCAACCTCGGCCGGCCATGCGGGGCCGGCCGCTCATGGGGCAGGGCGCAAGCCCTTCCCATTGAGAACTCCGCTGAATACAACCGACTTTCTCCATCGGACCTTCCCATGACAGACTTTCTCCAACTCTTTTTCTCGGGCCTGGCCACCGGCAGCATTTATGCGCTGGCGGCCCTGGGCTTTACCTTGCTGTGGCAGGCCTCGGGAACGATCAACTTTGCGCAGGGTGAATTTGTCATGCTGCCGGCCTTCATGATGCTGGCCTTCATTTCGCTGGGCGCACCCATGCTGGTGAGCTTTGTGCTGGCGGTGCTGCTGGCCGTGTTGCTGCTGGGCTGGGTCTTCAAGCGGGGGGTGGTGGATCCGCTCTTCAAGTACGGCATGATGCCCATCGTCGTGGCGACCATCGGGCTTTCCATTGCCCTGCGCAATGGCGTGCGCGCCGGCTACAGCGCCGAAGCCCATCCTTTTCCGAGTCTCTTTGCCGACAAGCTGTTCAACATCGCCGGCGTCACGATAACGCTTCAGGACATCGGCACTTTTGCGCTGGCCCTGATCATCGTGATGGCGACACAGGCTTTCCTGGCCAAAACCGTCACGGGCCGTGCCATGCAGGCCGTGGCACAAAACACCGAAAGCGCTTCGGTACTGGGCATCAATGTGCCGCGCATGATTTTCTACACCTTCGCCATCAATGCCGTGCTGGCGGTGGCGGCGGCCCTGCTCGTTACGCCCACTTACCTCGCCAAGTTCGACATGGGCGAAGGCCTGGGTACCAAGGCTTTTTTTGCCGCCATCATCGGCGGTTTCAACAACTCGCGCGGCGCCTTGCTGGGCGGGCTGATTGTGGGGGTGTGCGAGAACCTGGCCGCTGCCTATATTTCTCCGGCCTACAAGGACGCCGTGGCGCTGGTTATTTTCATGGTGGTGATTCTCTTCAAGCCACAAGGCCTGCTGGGTAAAAAAGAGGAGCGCAAGGTATGAAGCTCGCCAACAACAAATTTGCCCTGGTATTGACGGTTCTGGCCGCTTTGCTGGTACTGGCGGTGCCGCAGTTCCTGAAGAGCTACGGCATCTACCTGCTGACCTACTGGCTGGTTTTTATCATTGCCACCATGGGACTGAACCTGACCATTGGCTACGCGGGCCAGAAATCGCTGGGCCACGCGGCCTTCTTCGGTATTGGCGCCTACACCGTCGCCATCCTGATGAAGGCGGGTGTCAGCTTCTGGCTTGGTTTGCCGGCTGCCGCACTGATCTGTTTTGCCGTCGGGCTGATCCTGGGTTTCCCGGCGCTGCGCGTGCAAGCCATTTACCTGGCATTCGCAACGCTGGGTTTTAACACCGCCATCTGGCTGGTCATGCGCAATGAAGAGTGGCTCACCGGAGGCACCTTTGGCATCAACAACATTGCACGGCCGTCCCTCTTCGGGTATTCGCTCGAAGGCAACCTGCCTTACTACTACTTTGTACTGGCCGTGACGGTCATCCTTTCGGGCCTGCTGTGGGGGTTGCTGCGCTCACCCTGGGGCAAGGCTTTCACGGCCTTGCGCGACAACCCGATACGGGCCGAGAGCCTGGGGGTGGACATCCGCAACTACACGCTGCTGAGTTTTGCCATTGGCGCGGCTTACGCCGGCATCGCCGGTGCGCTGTTTGCATCGC
Organism: Polaromonas sp. P3_C2; assembly: GCF_056402675.1. Classification (NCBI taxonomy): domain Bacteria; kingdom Pseudomonadati; phylum Pseudomonadota; class Betaproteobacteria; order Burkholderiales; family Comamonadaceae; genus Polaromonas; species Polaromonas sp. P3_C2. Next base: position 2,239 of record NZ_JBFUGX010000457.1, read on the forward strand.
TGGTGCAGTTCATCGAGCCGGGGCCGTTTACGGTGGCCGCGTCCATCATGATGTATCTGATGGTGGTGGTCGGCGGTGCGGGTTATTTCCTGGGCCCCATCGTGGGCGCCGCCGTGGGGGTGGTGCTGCCGGAGTGGCTGCGCGATGTGCCGCTGGTGTCCAACTGGTATTTGCCGATGTTCGGCGCTGCGGTGGTGCTGTTGATGGTGTGGCTGCCCGATGGGTTGCTCAGCATTCCTGACCGTATACGGGCCAAGCGCGCAGCGCGTGAGGCGTCCCAGGCACGTGCGGCTGCAGCCAGCCGGATCGGAGCGGCATCATGACAAACGCGTTGTTAAAAGTTGCCGGGCTCAAAAAGGCCTATGGCGCCATTCAGGCTGTGGGCGGGGTCTCCTTTGAAGTCATGCCGGGGGAAATCTTTGGTGTCATCGGACCCAATGGCTCGGGTAAAACCACCATGTTCAACAGCGTGTTGGGCCAGATCAGCCCCGATGCCGGCACGATCGAACTCAACGGTAAAACCATCACCGGCCTGTCGCCGCTGGAGCTCAGCCGGCGTGGCGTGGGCCGCACCTTTCAGACCCTTCAGGTGTTCGGAAAGATGACGGTGCGCGACAACCTGATCGTGGCGGCCCAGGAGCACAAGGGCAGCCTGCTCGGCCGCATGTTCGCGCCTGGCGACTCGGGGTTGGGCGACAAGGCGGATGCGCTCATCGACCAGTTCCGCATCCGCCATGTGGCTGACAAGCTCGCCGGTACCTTGAGCTATGGCCAGCAAAAGCTGGTGGACATCGCCATGGCTTTTATGGCCGAACCGGACCTGGTGCTGCTCGACGAGCCGTGCGCGGGCGTCAATCCCAGCCTGGTGGGCGGCATCTCGTCGCTGCTCCGGGATCTGAACCAGAACCCCAAATTTGGCCGCAAGGCTTCGTTTGTGGTGATCGAGCACAACATGGATTTTGTGATGGGCCTGTGCCACCGCATCATGGTGATGGTCGAAGGCAAGGTGCTGGCCATTGGTACGCCGGCGGAGATCCGGGCCAATAAAGAGGTATTGGACGCCTATTTAGGGAACTAACCCCCTGTCTCGGCTCACTGCGTGTAGCCGGAATCCCCCTTAAGGGGGACAACCGCTGCGGCCCGGCGGAGCCGGTTCCGCGCCGTTGCTTGGAAAG
>NZ_JBFUGX010000458.1:0-3389 GCF_056402675.1 Polaromonas sp. P3_C2
GTACTGCTCCGTGGCATCAAACCAATACAGCATGCGCGCTTCAAGTTGCTGCGCGGCTGGTTTGTCCACAGCGGCGAGGTAGGCTTCAATCGCCAGGTAGTAACGCATGGTGTTGCGCTCTACCGCTCCACGCATTCCGCCTACATGCGTCATGTTCTGGTCTTGCCGTATTGGAGTGAATCCCACTTTTCCACTGCCCACGGTGGCAAGGTAGCCCTGCATGGCCAGGYGGCTGGTGATGCCGTAGCCATAGGAATAACCCAAATGAATAAAGGTTTTTCCACCAGGCAGTGGAACCGCCTGCAGTTCGATTCGGTAATTGCTGGTTCCCAGCGGACCTTTGTCGGCGTTGAGTTGGGCACCCAGATAGTCGGAAGAGCTGGCAACCAGCCGATAGTTGAATTGCAACACGAATGCGTCTTCCAGCTGCTGGGCGGTTTTTTTGCCGATGTTCATTTTCWGAGTGCTGGGGCTGCTGTCCGAACTGGCGTGGCAGTATTTGGTGTTGATGTGGAGCATCAGCATTTCGCACCAGCGATTGGGACTTTTGAACGTGGCGCTAACCGTATTGAAAGGGGAATTCAGTACAGCGTATGCACTTCCACTGACCGTGTTGGTACCTTCTGAAGACTCCAGAAAAAGCGGCCTGTGGTAGGCGTTCTGCGCTAGCTGCCCTGCCAATGCCATGTGCTTTTCCAGCAGGGCTGCGGCGTGGGGTTCCGCCGAAACAGCGGGAGCTTGCTGTGCTTGCGCGGCAGCCGGCAGCAGGTATGTGCCCAATGCCAGGCAACAGGTGACCACGAGGGTTTGAATGTTGCTCATGGTCTCAGTGTGCCAGTGAAAAACAGGCAATTGGGCCATACGCTCCATCGTCCTACATTTATCGCCGAAAGAAGGAGGAAGGGAGGGAACGGGAGCCCAAAAGGATTTGGTCAGGCTTGTACCGCCTCGGCCAGCCTGTCCGGCGTTGTTGGGGATGTTTCAAATAGCAGCGCGATCCGATTTTCCGTACGGGTCAGGCGCACGGCTTCCCGCAGCGCCAATGCTTCCAGGTCATGCCATTCAAGTTGCCGATACGACGACTTCTCAGGCACCCGCGCAGGCGTGGACGCATTCGGCTCATTCAATGAAGCCTGAACGGAAAAGAAACCATCGGTGAATTCAGTTTCCATGAGCAGTGCCCTGGGTCCGGTGGCCGTGTCGGTCAGGGTAATGATCGCGGCCGTTAACACATTGCGCAGCGCCGACTGGGACAGCTCGACATCGGCCTGGCTGGTGTTGTCGACAATGGAAATGCCCTTGAACGAGAGCTGGGTTGCCACCATGCCCAGACACTCCGCAATGCCTTTTCCGGCTTTGACTGACTTGTTTTCCCGAGGGGCAAGCCAGCCCATCAACTCAACACAGGATGCACCCGCCTCTTTGGACAACGTCACGATGTCGCGTGCATTTCGCAGCAGCGTTTCCGGATCTGTGTCTGCTTTTTGGAGTCGCCTTTCCAGCATGGCCGCAACCATGGCAATCGGCTGCAGCGTTCCCGCCATATTGTGACGGATCACAGGCGCGAGCCGCCGCAAGAGTGCGTATTGCGCCGCCTCCGTCACGCATCTTTCCAATGCCGTTTCCTGGATTGATGTGCTGTGGAATTGAACATTCATGGTGATGGTGCCGTCGAAAATGCTCCAGAAAACTGCAGGGTTGGCTGCAGGGCCGCGCCGTTTTTTGAATACATCTTGCTGCGATATTTTCAAGGCGTAACTTCAAAATATACAGCGTTAGAAGGGAGTGGTATGTAAGCCAAAACCTACAGATGAAAGGTTGTGACAGGCATGCTGCAAATTGCCGCGCCCTTCGGTAAATAGTGAGGGCTTTGTGTTGTCATTCTGAATGTTCGCGAGTAATCTCGTCAGCCGTTTCTACAAAACGTTACCTTCAATACAGGATGAATGATATGGAGGCACTAGCCAMGCTGGCCGTGGTGGAGCGCGACACCGAACTCAAGTTCATTCTCAAATCCCTCAGCGCGCTACGGCGGGGCGAACTCGCAGTCACACTCCCGACGGAATGGGAGGGCGTCTACGGAAAGATCGCCGCTGAATTCAATCAGCTGTCGGCTATGACGGCGGCGACCACCAGCCGCTGCAAGGGACTTGCTACCAAATCCCGCTCTGCTGCGCGAGTGAGTCGCCGTCTGCCGGAAGAAAAACTATCCGGCTTCTGGCTGGAAAACGCTGTCGCGATTAACACCGTGCTTGATGACGCCGATACGGCAGCGGACCAGACAAAAATTATTCTCGCAGCGTTGACCGACCTTAAGAAGGGCGATGTGCATGCGTCGTTGCCGCAGGACTGGACGGGTGTACCGGGCAAGGTTGCAGATGCATTTAACGATGTCGTTTCCGAGAACGTCCGGATGGCGCGAGAACTGGAGCGATTGAGCCGGGTGGTCGGAAAGGAGGGCCGCTTGAAAGAGCGCGCATTCGTGCCCGATGCCTCCGGCTTCTGGCGCGACTCTGCCGAGTCCATCAATTCCCTGATAGCGGATCTGGTTCATCCGACCAGCGAAGTGGCGCGTGTGATTGGTGCCGTCGCCCAGGGCGATCTCTCCAAGAGCATGGCCCTCGAAGCAGAAGGCAAGGCGCTGGAAGGCGAGTTCCTGCGTACGGCCATGATCATCAACAAGATGGTGGAGCAGCTCGGAACCTTCTCGGCCGAGGTGACGCGTGTGGCGCGCGAGGTGGGTACYGAAGGCAARCTGGGCGGSCAGGCCGAYGTGCARGGTGTWGCCGGTACSTGGAARGAYTTGACCGATTCGGTCAACTCCATGGGCTCCAACCTGACGGCRCAGGTGCGCAACATTGCCGAGGTGACRACSGCCGTGGCRGCCGGTGACYTKTCSAAGAAGATCACGGTGGACGTGAAGGGCGARATYCTSGAGYTMAAGAACACCATCAACACCATGGTGGATCAGYTGCGRTCRTTTGCCTCKGAAGTGACGCGGGTGGCGCGCGAGGTGGGTACCGAAGGCAAGCTGGGCGGGCAGGCCGATGTGCAAGGTGTGGCCGGTACCTGGAAGGATCTGACCGACAACGTGAACTTCATGGCCGGTAACCTGACATCACAGGTGCGCAACATCGCCGACGTGACCAAAGCTGTGGCTGCCGGTGACCTTTCCAARAAGATCACGGTGGACGTGAAGGGYGARATYCTCGARCTCAAGRMCACCATCAACACCATGGTGGAYCAGCTCTCGTCTTTTGCTTCTGAAGTGACGCGGGTGGCACGAGAAGTGGGCACCGAGGGCAAACTGGGCGGCCAGGCCGACGTGCARGGTGTWGCCGGCACGTGGAAAGATTTGACCGATTCGGTCAACTCCATGGGCTCCAACC
>NZ_JBFUGX010000459.1:0-3386 GCF_056402675.1 Polaromonas sp. P3_C2
GCCGCCCGGAGGCGGCCAACTTTGTTGTCTCGTGTTCTCAAACCGGCGTGGCCAAAGAAGCCGCCAATTGACCGGCCTTTGCCACGATGGCCTCGCGTTCCTCCAAGGGCTTTGGGCTCTTGGTCAAATACACCGTGATCACCACAGGCGCGCATCCCGCAGGCCACAAAACGYCGATGTCGTTGGTGGTGCCATGGGCGCCTGTACCCGTCTTGTCGCCAACCAGGCAGTCCCGCGGCAGCAGGGCGCGCAATCGCCGGTCGGATGTCTTGCTGGCGATCAGCCACTGGCGCATCTGCTGGCGCGAGGTGTCTGACAGCGCATTGCCCAGCACGATTTTTTGCACGGTGCCCAGCATGGCGGCAGGCGTAGTGGTGTCGCGTGGATCGCCGGGCGTGGCTTCATTCAGCGCGGTTTCAATGCGATCCAGTCGTGTCATGCGGTCACCGAGCGCGCGCGCGTAGTCGGTCAGGCCCTTGGGCCCGCCGAAGCTGGCCAGCATCAGGTTGGCGGCCGTGTTGTCGCTGACGGTGATAGTGGCTTCGCACAACTCCGCGAGCGACATGCTGCCACCGGCTCTTGGCCCGGTGACCGGTGAATGGGAAACCAGTGCCGCGCCGTCAACAGGCAGCAGGCGGTCCAGCCGTTCCTTTCCGGTGTCTACCCGGTGCAGCACCAGCGCAGCGGCCAGCAGCTTGAAGGTGCTGCACATGGGGAAGCGTTCCGCCGCGCGGTGCCCATGCTGTACGCCGGTACCGGTGTTGAGGATGGCAACGCCCAGCCGGCCGCCGCTTTCCCGTTCAAGGGCTTTGAGCTGCGCGGCGACTGAACTGGAATCAGCGGTTTGCGTTGTGCCGCTCATGCCCCATAAATTCTGGGCATGAACTGAAGCCATGCTTGCCGCCATGAAGCTTCCCAGTGCGCCGGTAAATTGTCGTCTCTGCATCATTTTTACTCTCGGGTTGGTATGAAAGCGGTAACGATATTGAAGGGCTGCAATTCCGGCAAACGGCAATAATCGAGGCAACTCATAAGTAAATCTTGGGCTTGAACAGATGCATCTTCCTTTGAACGCCTTGCGCGCCTTTGAGGTGTCCGCGCGCCACCTGAGCTTTACACGGGCCGCCGACGAGCTGAACGTCACGCAAACCGCGATCAGCCAGCACGTCAAGAACCTGGAAGAGCGCATGGGTGTCCCACTGTTCCGGCGGCTTCCGCGCGGCCTTGCCCTGACCGATGAAGGCCAGGCGCTGTTGCCCGCGCTATCGGAATCGTTCGGCCGCATCGGCGCGTTGCTGGAGCAATTCCGTGATGGCCGTTTTCGGGAAGTGCTGAGCGTCGGGGCTGTCGGCACTTTTGCCGTGGGCTGGCTGATCCCGCGCCTGGCGGCGTTCCAGCAAGCACACCCTTTTGTTGACTTCAGGTTGTTCACCAACAACAACCGCGTGGATCTGGCCGGCGAGGGCCTGGACTACGCCATACGCTTTGGCGACGGCGCATGGCACGGCACCGAAGCCGACCTGCTTTTTCCCTCGCCGCTGTCACCCGTCTGCTCACCTGCAACAGCGTCGCGCCTTCATGAGCCTGGCGATCTGGCCGGTGAGGTGCTGCTGCGCTCTTACCGGTCCGATGAATGGGTGAGCTGGTTTGCCCTGGCCGGTGTGGACTGCCCGGTGGTCAGGGGGGCGGTGTTTGATTCGTCCCTGACCATGGCGGAAGCTGCCGCGCAGGGCGCCGGCGTTGCCTTGCTCCCTGTGAACCTGTTTGTGCGGGAGTTGCAGGAAGGGCGCCTGGCAAGGCCGTTTCCGCTGGAAATTGAAAACGGCAGTTACTGGCTGACCCGGCTCAAATCCCGGCGCGTGACGGGGGCCATGGGCGTTTTCCGTGACTGGATCACCCGCACATGCTGCGCACGATAATTGCTGTGCTGAGCCTGCACCACCCCGCCTGAACACGCACCACGGAACCACCCATGCGCCTGCGCCACATCGAAGTCTTCAACGCGGTCATGCTCACCGGCAGCGTCAGCGGAGCGGCCCGCCTGATCAATGTCACCCAGCCCGCCGTCAGCCGCATCCTGCAGCATGCCGAGTTGCAGCTGGGTTTTGCCCTCTTCCAGCGCAGCAAGGGCCGGCTGACGCCGACCTCTGAAGCGTTGACGCTGTACCCGCACATCGAGCGGCTGTTTGCCCAGCTCGATGAAGTGCAGCGCCTGGCGGCCAACTTGAAAACCGGCGAAAGCGCCAGGGAACTCCGCATCCTGACGGTGCTGGCACTCAGCTACGAAATCCTGCCCCACGCGATCAAGCTCTTTCGGGTCAAGCATGCCGATGTGGCGATTACCGTGCGGGCGTTACATTCGCCGCAAATTATCTCGGCACTGGCGCTGCAGGAGGGGGATGTCGGTTTTCTTTTCAGCCCGGCAGCGCATTCGGCGCTGGCACAGGAACACCTGGCCGACGGCCGCATGGTGTGCGTTGCACCCAAGGGCATGCTGCCTGCGCGCCTCGTCAAGCGTGGCAGTGTCACGCTTGAGGATCTCACCAAAGTACCGGTCGTYGGGCTTGATGTGATGGACCCGGTGGGCCGCAGCCTCAACCAGGCCTGCCGCGAGGCAGGGGTGGGTCTCGAATTCCATATCACCGTGCAGACCTACCATTCGGCGCTGGCGCTGGCCCACCACGGGCTGGGCATTGCGGTGATTGACACGTGCACAGCGGCGTCCGCCGACCTGACGCGTGTGGACCTGCTGGAACTGGAACCCTTGATCCCGGTGCCCATCAATGCGCTGTTGCCTGCAGGCAAACCTGGCTCGGTCATCGTGCGGTCTTTTGTGAAATGCTTCCAGCAAGCCCTGACGCAGCGCGCTTCAGCGCCCGCGCTGCGCAAAGCCTGAAGGTCAGTGCTCCAGCATGCGGCTGATGCGTTGCGCAGAGCCGAACGCCAGGGTGAAGCCCAGCGCACCATGGCCGGTGTTGAACAACAGGTTGGCCGGGCCTTTCGCGTGTGTGCCAATGACCGGCAGGCCGGTGGGCGTGGCGGGGCGCATGCCGGCCCAGGGGCTCAGGGTTTCGAAGTTGCTGCAACCTGGAAAAACCGTTTGGGTCGACGCTTTCAGCGAAGCAATCTGTGCCGGGTCGACGGCGGTGTCGTAACCCGAAAGCTCGGCCATGCCTGCCACGCGCAGGCGCGAACCGATGCGGGCGAACACCACCTTGCGAGCGCTGTCGGTCACGCTCACCTGCGGTGCTGCGCCATCGCCAGGTGCGACGTCCACCGTAACGCTGTAACCCTTCAACGGGTAGACGGGAAGGTGCACACCCAGGGTGCGCGCCATGCGCGCAGACCCGGCACCCATCGCCATCACATAGCGGTCGGCTTCGAGA
>NZ_JBFUGX010000460.1:0-3379 GCF_056402675.1 Polaromonas sp. P3_C2
CCAGTGAAGGGGGCGGCGATCACAGCGCCCACGCGCTCGGCGTTCATCATTCAAGATTTTCACCAGTACGCACAACCCATGAATAAAAAGGTACACGTTCCGTCCGTGTAACCACCGCACAAAGACAACCAAAGACGACTCGCCCAACGCCGCCAACACTGGCAAGATCAGCACAAGGCCAGCGGGGCAACAAAAACCAGACTTCCACGCCCCGGCTGCCGTGAAGCCAATGGAATACGGCGCACCGCCAAACGGCCGCGCCGCAATCCCCGCTACCTCGCAAAGAAGGTCTTCACGAAGACCTCCCCAAAGCGAATGCGGGGCAGATTCCACAAGCCAAATAATAGGTAGAAGCCCCCAATCCCGCCCTCTTCTTCCACCCGGTACCCAAGGGAAAATCACTGATATTGTTGTTGCCCGCACCCCGCCCCGCCCCGCTCACAGAAGAATCCGCTCTCAATGACGCCCACCACGCCAGCAGCCCCTGAAGGCTCCGTTCGATGACCCCACGCGAGACCTGGATCAGCGTGCAGCTGGCCCGCACGTTTATGCAAAATGCGCGGCCTACGCTGCATGCGGCCGTGCTGATCATTCTGGTGGTGGTGGCAATGCTGCATGGGCGTGTGGCGCCATGGGACTTGTGGGTATGGACCCTGACCACCGGCTCCATGACGCTGCTGCGTTATGCCATCCTGCATGCTTACCGCCACCGCCTGGCGGAGGCCGACGGGGTGGCGCTGCGGGAGTTCATGTCGCTCCTTGGATGGGCCTGGCCCTTGAGCGCGGTGGTCTGGGGCTCGCTGATGTTTGTGGTGTACCGCCAGGCCCCTATTGAAGACCAACTGGTGTGCATCATGATCCTTGGGGGCATCGCGGTGGTCGCGGTGGCTTCGGGCCCGCCGAGCTTGCGTACCGTCTCGGCGTACTGCAACGGCTTGAGTGCCTCGGTGCTGGCGGCCCTGGCCTGGCGAATAGACCTGACGGGAGGTGTTCCTTCGGTGCTCGACACCGGCGCCGAGATGGGGGTGGTGCTGGTCTTCCTGTGGGTGGCCCATGTGACGGGCCGGCGCATGTACCGGGCCCAGCGCATCAGCCTGGAGCGGCAGTTCGACCGCCAGGAACTGATCAAGGCCCTGGAGGAGCGCAAACAGGCCCTGGCGGAGGCGGAGGCCGTGCGGAGCAGCTTTATTGCCAGCGCCGCGCATGAGCTGCGCCACCCCGTGCATGCGCTGGGCCCGTATGCCGAATGGTTGACGGCGGAGCCGGAGTTTGCGGCGCAGATTGCGCGCAAGATTGGCGATTCGACACGCAAGATTGACGAGTTGTTTGAATCGCTGTTCAGCCTGGCAGGGCTGGAACCGGCTTCGCTGAGCGTGCACCTGCAGCCGGTAGACCTGGCCGCGCTGGTCCACACGCTGGCCGAAGAGCACACGCCGCAGGCGCGCGAAAAAGGCCTGCGCCTGCGCACCCGAACCGCCGCGGGACGGGCGGTGTCAGACCCGGTGCTGCTCACGCGGCTGGTGGGCTGCCTGCTGTCGAACGCCTTGCGCAACACGCATGGCGGCGGTGTGTTGCTGGCCGCGCGGCCGCGCCGGGGCAAGTGGCGCATAGAGCTGTGGGACACAGGCACGGGCGTTGCGCGTGAACGCCAGCAGACTTTCTCTGAAGGCATCCCGCAGCAGGGCATGGCCGAGGGCTTTGGGCTGGAGCTGGCGGTCGTCTACCGCCTGAGCCAGCTGCTGGGGCACCCGGTGGGCATGACGGAACGCCAGGGACGCGGCAGCGTCTTCTGGGTGGAGCTGCCCCGATACGAAGAGGTTGAGAAAAGCGCAAATGCCCCCCGCGGGCCTGTACCTGGGCCTGTAATTGAGCCTACACCTCCACCGCAGGCAACGCCTTCCGCAGCCGCCCGGGTGAAACACCATACAGCTGTTGAAAGTGCCGGATGAAGTGCGAGGCATCGGCAAAGCCGCATTCGTAGGCGATGGTGCTCACCGGTGAATCGGTTGAGGTCAGCAGCCACCGGCCGTATTTCAGCCGCGAGTTGCGGTAAAACCCTGAAGGGGAAGCGCCCGTTTCTGCCAGAAAAACCCTTTCAAGTTGCCGGCTGCTGGAATCCACAATTTTGGCGATGACGGAAATTTCAAGCGGCGTGGTGATGTTCTTTTCCATCAGCACAATGGCCTGGCGGAGCTTGTCGTTGTCGGCACAGGCATAGCCCAGCGCGCGCCGGCGCGCGACATGCGAGATGGCGGATTTGCGGGTTACCGTCATCTGGTGCACGACCTTGGCGGCGCGGTCCGGCCCGCAATGCAGGCGAATCAGCTCTGTGGCCAGCTCGATGATCGAGATGCCGCCCGCGCAGGTGATCCGGTCACCATCAAAGATGTAGTCACAGTTGGTGGTGAAGGGCAGTTCGGGAAAGGCTTCCTTCCAGTCATTGACATGGAAGGGATGAACACAGGCCATGCGGCCTTGCATGAACCCATGCCGCGCGAGCGCAAAGCTGCCGGTGCAAATGCCGATCAACGGCACACCGGCTTTTGCGGCGTGGTTCAGAAACTTCACACCTCGAGGGTCGGCCGTTTTCATGAAGGGCAGCAAGCCCCCGATCACAGCCACGTAATCAAAGTTGCAGTCTGACGAAGCCGCGGGCAGCGTGGCCACTTCGACGCCGCAGCTGGAGGCCACAGTCTCGCCGGCGGCGCTGAGCACCGCCCACGTGCAGCGAAGCTGCCGGCTCTGGTCGCCCAGGTCTGCGGCGTGGCGCAGCGCATCGCACAGCCCCGCCAGCGACAACAGGGGAAAACGCGGGCACAGAAAAATACCGACCCGCAGTTCCACACCGGTTTTGGGAGGCGTTTTGGCCTTGGCCGTGTCAAGCCGGTCCACCAGCTGGTTGCCCTCATCCTGTGCGCCGGCCGCCCTGTTGGCCTTCGCGGGTGCACGCTTTGCGCGCTTTGCCGCCGCAGCTTTGGGCGCAGAAGCGGCCTTTGTCGGTAATTTTCCTGAATGTCGCATACGTTCAATTTACACGCCAAAGCTTCCTATGACAAGTTGACGGTGCTTCATACCATCCACCCCGTCAGTGAGAGTTTCGTTAAACCACCATCAGGAGTTTTCATGAAAAAAACATTCGCCGCACGCCTCTTGTGCATGCTTCTCGCCGCGGGGGCGGTACTGCCGGCTGCCAACGCCCAGGCCTTGCAAACCGTTGAAAAAGACGCGTTGACGATCGCCTTCACCGGTGACATGCCGGGCACCGGCTACCAGGACGGCGCCATGATTGGCTACGACGGCGAGATCCTCCAGCGCGTGGCCGAGGCCGTCAAGCTCAAGGTCAAGCCCGCGCTTATGGAATGGTCGGGCACCATTGCTT
>NZ_JBFUGX010000461.1:0-3377 GCF_056402675.1 Polaromonas sp. P3_C2
GCCCATGGTCACGCACCGCCAGCCGCAGCGACTGCTCCGTCGTCTCCGCGCTAACCTCTATGGGCGGCTGCCCGTACTTGGCAGCGTTTTCCAGCAGGTTGACCAGCACACGTTCCATCAGCACCGCGTCAAATTCGACCAGTGGCAGATCGGCGGGTAGCGCCGCCGTGATAGCCTTGCCGGCCAGCGCATGCTGCGCCTGGCGGATCGCCGAACCAACGATTTCCTCGACCGACTGCCACTCACTCCGCAAGTTAACGGCCCCGCTTTGCAGCCGTGCCATATCCAGCAGGTTGTTGACCAGCGCGCTCAGGTGGCGCGCTTCGCCGGCGATGGCGCGCGCCGCCTGCGACTGTTCGTCGCTAAGTGGCGGCGCCGTGCGCTGCAAGGAGTCGGCCAGGCCGATCAGTGCGGTCAACGGCGTGCGCACATCGTGCGAAATCGCCGCCAGCAGCATGTTGCGCAGTTTTTCGGACTCCATCTGCACCACCGCCTGCTGGGCCACCTCGACATAGTGCACGCGCTCCTGCGCGATGGCGATCTGCCGCGCCAGGGTTTCGAGCTGCTGCATCTGCTCGGGAATCAGCAGCCAGCGCGCCTGCGCAGGCTTGAGCGCCAGCACGCCACGCACGCGCATCGGCGCCTTGAGCGGGATGTAATGCCATGCCTGGGCTGACAAGGTGGCGGTGGCCAGCCCCGCCGGCTGTTCGTTGCGGAACACCCAGTCGGCCACGCTGGCATCGAAATCCGCGGGCGGTTTGGCGGGCGAAAGCAACTGGTCGTGGCTGTCGGTCACCATCACCAGAGCCTGCCCGCCGAAGTTGCGCTGCGCGGCCGCTTCGCCGAGTTCAATGACCTGCTCACTCAGCAGCGCCGCCGACAGGTCGCGCGTGAGCTCGAACAGCGACTGCGCGCGGCGCTCACGGCTGGCCGCGATGCGCGCCTGAAAACGCAGGCCCGCCGTGAGCTGCCCGGTCAGCAACCCCACCACCAGCATGACACCGAAGGTCAACAGGTACTGCACGTCGCTGACGGCAAACGACAGGCGCGGCGCAACGAAGAAAAAGTCAAACGCCGCCACATTGAGAAAGGCCGCCAGCGCCGCCGGTCCACGCCCGAACTTCAACGCCACCAGCACCGTACCGAGCAAAAACAGCATCACGATGTTGGCGAGGTCAAAAAAGCTGAGCAAGGGCAAAGCCAGCACGGTGACGGCTGCGCTGCTGGCCGCAGCCCATGCGTATCGCGGCACGCTCTCCTGCCAGGCCGCAGCCTCGTCATCGTCGGCAGAACGCTGCACGGCGCGCGCCAGTCGCCGCGCGCTGTCGGCGTGGCCCACTTCCACGATGTCCAGGGTAGGCGCCAGCGTCGCCAGCCGGCGCGTCATGGTGGAGCCGGCCCACAGCGCGCGCCAGCCCGGCAGTTGCGGGCGCCCCACTACCAGCGTGGCGCAGTTGAGCTGCTGTGCCTGYGCCACCAGTTCGGCCGCGGCATCGCTGCCGGTCAACACCGCCGTGGCAGCCCCCAGCTCTTCGGCCAGCTGGATGACGGCGAGGATGCGGTCGCGCCTGGCGACCTCGAGAAGCTGCAGGCGCGGCGTTTCCACATAAGCCGCATGCCAGCGCACATTGAGCTGGCCGGCCAGGCGCGCCGCCGTGCGCACGGTCTGCTCGGCCCCTTCGCGCGGGCCTATGCAGGCGAGGATGGCGCCTTCGGTGTTCCAGACCGGGGAGATGGACTTCTCGACGCGGTAACTGCGCACGTCGTCTTCCACATGCTCGGCCGTGCGCCTGAGCGCGATCTCACGCAGCGCGATCAGATTGCCCTTGCGGAAGAAATTCTGCGCCGCGCGCTCAGCCTGCTGCGGCAGGTAGACCTTGCCGGCCTTCAGCCGTGCCATCAGCTCGTCGGGCGTGACGTCAACCAAAATGATTTCATCGGCGCCGTCCAGCACCGTGTCCGGTACGGTTTCATGCACGCGTATACCGGTGATGGCTCCCACCGTGCCGTTGAGGCTTTCCAGGTGCTGCACGTTGACCGCCGACCAGACGTCGATGCCGGCTTCCAGCAACTCCTGCACGTCCTGCCAGCGCTTGGCGTGGCGCGACCCCTCGACATTGCTGTGGGCGAGCTCGTCGACCAGCAACAGCGACGGCCTGCGCGCCAGCGCCGCGTCCAGGTCGAACTCTTTCAACCTGTGCCCGCGGTAGGCCACCTCCTGCAGGGGCAACTGCTCAAGCCCGGCCAGCAATTCCATGGTTTCGCTGCGGCCATGCGTTTCGACCACGCCGACCAGCACATCGCGCCCGGTCTTGCGCTCGCGCTGCGCGGCGCTGAGCATGGCGTAGGTTTTGCCCACACCGGCGCTGGCGCCGAAGTAGATGCGCAAACGGCCGCGGCGCGCTCTTTCTTCCTCGCCGCGCAGGCGGTCGAGAAGCTCGTCGGGGTCAGGGCGGGAGTCGGGAAAACTGGCCATGCCGTTGCGCTATTACTGGGTGATTCAAAAGTTTCAAAGATCGCCTCGCAAAGGGTAACACCGGGTGTGTTCTTCCTGTTCGCCTGACTCGCCATCTTTTGGCATGCCGGACTCCTGCCTTTCACCGCGGCCTGCGATCCACCAGGCCACCGCCAACGGCACGCCAAAGGCGGCCAGCGCACACAAGACCCGCAGAAGATCAGAGTCCATGGAAATTTCTCTTAACGAAGCGCTTCCAGCGCGAGGTTGAGTTGCAGCACATTCACCTGGGCCTCACCCAGAAATCCCAGCAAGGGTTGCCCGGTGTGCTGTTCGACCAGGGACTGCACCTTCTCAGGCGCCAGGCCGCGTGCTTTAGCAACGCGGGCCTCCTGGTAGCGCGCCGCAGCCGGGCTGATGTGCGGGTCCAGCCCACTGGCAGACGCCGTGACCAAGTCCACCGGCACCTGGGCCGTGTTGCCCGGATCGGCCGCTTTCAGCGCTTCGACACGGCCCTTGACCGCGTCGACCAGCGCAGGATTCAGCGGGCCCTGGTTGGAGCCGCTGGAAGCCGATGCGTTGTAAGGCATGGGCCCCGTGGCCGATGGGCGGCCCCAGAAGTTTTTGGGGTCGCTGAAGTTTTGCCCGATCAGCGAAGAGCCGACAACCTTGCCGTCACGCTGGATCAGGCTGCCGCCGGCCTGCGCCGGAAACAACGATTGCGCGGCGCCGGTCACCACCAGGGGATAAGCCACGCCGGTGACCAGGGTCAGCACAGCGAACATCACAATTGCGGGGCGAAGAATATTTGTCATGAGGATTCCTTGATATGCAGGTGTTCAGGCGAGGTTCAGTGCTACCAGCAGCAGGTCAATCGCCTTGATGCCGATAAAGGGCACGATGAGGCCGCCCAGGCCGTAAA
>NZ_JBFUGX010000462.1:0-3360 GCF_056402675.1 Polaromonas sp. P3_C2
CTGCAGCGCATGAATCTGGATAGGTGTTGTTCGCCGGGCGGCAATGGCGTCCACCATCAACGGTAACGCGGCCACGTGATCGAGGTGCGAATGCGTCAACAGAACATGGTCAACACCGGCCATCTCATCCAGCGTGAGATCTCCCACTCCCGTACCGGCATCAACCAACAAATCATGGTCAAGCAAAAAAGACGTGGTCCGGCAGTCTTTGGCAATGGCTCCCGAGCAGCCGAGTACACGTACTTTCATGAGATTTCCCGGTTGGCCTTGACTTGGAGGGTTGTGCTATTTGGTTTCAAAATTGGTTGCGCCATCCCATTCCGGATCAAAAGGCAACAGCCTCATAGAGGCTACACGCTCCGCATACAGCCGGTAAAGGAACTTTTTGCCATTTATCCGATGTAAATTGAGCAATTGCACATCGCATTGATCCCAATCCTGCGCGCGATAAGCTTTTAACGCCATTCCCCAGGTTTTCAGCTCAGCCGCAATGTCCTTGTCGATCTGGTCTACCGGCACCAACGGCCAGAAAATGGAAACCGCCTGATCTTTGCCCTTCACGCGAACCTTGTCGAGTTCCTGCCATGCAAAATCATTCGCCTGCTTTCGGGTTGACTCGCTGACCAYGATATCCACTCCGTAGGTTTTTGAGAGCCCCTCCAGACGCGAACCCAGATTCACGGAATCGCCAATCACGGTGTAACTGCGGCGGATATCCGAACCCATGTCACCCACACACATCGTGCCCGTATTGACACCGATACCTATGCCAATCTCGGGTAAACCCTTGATCTTGTGTTCCTCGTTGATCTTCTTGACTGCATTCGACATCTCAAGTGCCGTTTTGACTGCAAGACCAGCATGATCTGGCGTGTCGACAGGGGCCCCCCAAAAAGCCATCACGCAGTCACCCATGTATTTGTCAATGGTGCCGCGATTGCTGCGAATCAGGTCTGTCAGCCGGCTGAAAACACTGTTTAGCAAAGCCTGTAGTTGGGTAGGCTCCATCGACTCCGACATTTTGGTGAACCCGCGCATGTCGCAAAACATGACCGTCAGCTCCTTGGTCGTTGCCTTCATGCTGTAGCTGTCGGGATCTTTCACCATCTCGTCAACCAGTTCGGGGGGTACATAGGTGCCGAACAGATGGGCCAACTCACGCTTGGATCGGCTTTCCACGAAATATCCATAACTCATGTTCAACGCAAATGCGGTCAAAGCCATAACCAGCGCACTGGCCAACGGCAGCACAAGACCGTAACCAGAATAAAGCCAGAAATTCAAGCCGGCTATGGCGGCAATCACCGCCAAGCTGACCAGCACCGCACGGGAAGCCGAAAGCAGGGGCAGTGCAAAGGCCAGCGTCAGCCCCGAAAAAAGCAGGATGACCACCTCAAATCCGATGGCGTAGTCCGGCTTGACGAATACCTTCCCGTCAAGGAAACCGGAGATGACATTGGCATGCGTTTCCACCCCCGGATAGGTTTCCCCTACCGGAGTCACTCTCAAATCGAGCAGGCCGGGCGCTGTGGTGCCGACCAGGATGATCTTATCCTTGAGCGTGCCAGGCGCAAGGCGTTTGGCCAGGACATCCGCTGCGGAGATATACCGAAACGAGCCGCCGTTCGCACCACCATTACCCCTGAAGGGCACCAAAGTGGCTACGCGATCATCGACCGGAATCGCCAGGGTTTTGTTGCCTTGCTTAAGCAGAATGCTTTCCAGCCCTTGATAGTTCCGGGTCAGGAATTTTTCCTGCGGAAAACCAGGCTCGACCTTGGGCAAACCCGCAAGCATGCGAAACATGGCGAGCGCCAATGACTCGTAGTACTGCCCCTTGAACTCCGCCAGCAAGGGAATAGAGCGCACCACACCGTCGCCCTCGGTAATGGAGTTGAAGAAACCTCCCAAAGGGGCCGCTTTGGCCAACAACTCAATGTTGGCCCCGTATCCGTTCCAGCTGGTGAATTTGATAGGACGGCCACCAAGCGCATCGCTGCCCATAACCGGTGGCGGCAAAACGCCATTGACCCGGCCATCCCTGTCGCTGGTGAAGTAATACCCCATCACGACGGGGCGTTTTTCGATCGCTTTCGCGAAAATCGCGTCGTAATCCAGGCTGGTCTGCAGCTGGCTGAGTTTTTCCGAGAAACCCGGTTGATCTTTCAGCTCCGCCTGTGCAAGCTGCTTGAGCCGCTTTAGACCCGAGCTTTCGTCGGCTTCGGCAAATACGACATCAAACCCCAACAGCGCCGTTTTTTGACGATCCTGCAGCTCTTCGACCAGCTCCGCCAACCTGTTACGGCCCCAAGGCCACCGCCCCACCTCCGCAAGGCTCTTCTCATCGATGTCAACGATAACAATGCGTTCGTCCAGTGTATGCGGCATGGTCGCGCGCAGGCGTGCATCGTAGATGATGTCGTCCAACCTTTGCAGAACACCAATGCGAGCGACCCCGCTGGCATGCATCAATGCAAACACCAGCGGAATCAACGTGACGGCGATACGAGGCCAGTGCCGGAAGAGGAGTCTCATGCGACCTCGTTTGAAGGGTGCTTGCGGTCCGCTTGGTGCGAGACCTCTCAACACCAATGTCAGTGTTGGACGAACTGCATTTGCGTTCCGGCCAGCTCAAGCATGTCCCCATTTTTCAGGACAACCGGCTCAGCCCCGATGGGAGCTCCGTTAAGCGTGGGCTTGCCAGTGCCCTCTACATGGGCAACGACAAAACCCTGCGGCCGCTTGGTAATGGCGGCAACTGCGACCCCGGGCTTTCCGATGGTTGTGACTACCTTCACCAATGCCACTTCACGGCCAGCTGCAGCACCTGACATCACTTTAATCGCCGCCGTGAGGCCCGTACCACCGGCTTCAGTTGATGCCGCTGGCGAACCTGTCGGCGCCGGAGGCACAAGACCGGCAGAGCCAGCCTTGATAATCATGGTTTTCTCAAAGCCTGCGGGTGCAGCTTCGTTGACGTACTTGATTTTGTACTTGCCAATTTCAACGGTATCGCTATTTTGCAGCAGCAGCTTTTTAACGGCCTTCCCGTTGACATAGGTGCCATTGGTGCTGTTGAGATCCTCTAGATAGACCTCGTTGCCGGTCATTTGCAAAACGGCATGCTCCCCGCTGACAGCTAGGTTGTCGATGACAATGTCGTTGTAGGGCCTACGGCCCAAAGAAGTCCGGTCTTTCGTCAACTGGACTTCCTTGATCACAACGCCGTCAATAGAGACGATCATTTTCGGCATGGCCGACTCCTGTCTGTTTGTAATATTTCAGTCATCGCTATTTTCCCAGCATTCTGGACAAAAGGCCGCGCTTGGTCGAGTCTTCTTTCGCGTATGCCAACAGTAC
>NZ_JBFUGX010000463.1:0-3355 GCF_056402675.1 Polaromonas sp. P3_C2
GTCCAGCACCATCCAGCCCGGCTTGATGCCGGACTTCTTGAACGCTTCCATCAATTTCAAGCGCTTGGCGTTTTTCTTGATCTTGATTTCGGAGCCGGTCAGGTCATTGCGCAGCTTCTCGATTTCAACGTCGAGATCCAGCCCTTCGAGCAGGTCCTTGATGCCTTCGGCGCCCATCTTGGCGGTGTATTCATCACCGTATTCCTTGCGCTTGGCGTCATAGTCGTCTTCCGACATGATGCTGAATTTCTTCAGCGGGGTCATGCCGGGATCGGTAACGACATATGCTTCGAAGTACAGCACGCGTTCGATGTCGCGCAGCGTCATGTCGAGCACCAGGCCCAGGCGCGACGGCAACGACTTCAGGAACCAGATGTGCGCACACGGTGCGGCCAGGTCGATGTGCCCCATGCGCTCGCGGCGAACCTTGGTCTGCGTGACTTCAACGCCGCACTTTTCGCAGATGACACCGCGATGCTTCAGGCGCTTGTACTTGCCGCACAGGCATTCGTAGTCCTTGATGGGGCCAAAGATCTTGGCGCAAAAAAGACCGTCGCGCTCCGGCTTGAAGGTACGGTAGTTGATGGTTTCAGGCTTCTTCACTTCGCCGAAAGACCACGAGCGGATCTTTTCGGGCGAAGCCATGCCGATCTTGATGGCATCGAAATGCTCATCCGGCGTGAATTGCTTGAACAGGTCGAGTAATGATTTCATGAGTTAAATCCTTTTCTTTCCTGTTGATTAGCTGCGTTCGAGTTCGATGTCGATACCGAGCGAGCGGATTTCCTTGACCAGCACGTTGAACGACTCGGGCATGCCGGCCGTGATCGCGTGCTCGCCCTTGACGATGCTTTCGTAGACCTTGGTGCGGCCCTGTACGTCGTCGGACTTGACGGTGAGCATTTCCTGCAGCGTGTAGGCGGCGCCGTACGCTTCCAGCGCCCAGACCTCCATCTCGCCGAAACGCTGTCCACCGAACTGCGCCTTGCCGCCCAGCGGCTGCTGGGTAACGAGCGAGTAAGGACCGGTCGAGCGCGCGTGCATCTTGTCGTCCACCAGATGGTGAAGTTTCAGGAAGTGCATGTAGCCCACCGTGGTCGTGCGCTCGAACGCATCGCCCGTGCGGCCGTCATACAGCTGAGCCTGGGTACGTGTCGCCGTCAGGCCCTTGGCCTTGGCAATGTCGTCCGGATAAGCCAGCTGGAGCATGCCCATGATCTCGGCCTCGGAAGCACCGTCAAACACGGGAGTGGCAAAAGGCACGCCGGTGGTCAGGTTGCCGGCCATCTCGATGATGTCGGTATCCGACAACTTCGCCAGGTCCTCTGCGCGGCCTGACTTGTTGTAGATCGTTTCCATGAACTTGCGGATTTCCTGCACCTTGGCTTCGGCTTGCAGCATGTCCCCAATGCGATGGCCCAGGCCCTTGGCGGCCCAGCCCAGATGCACCTCAAGCACCTGGCCCACGTTCATCCGCGAAGGCACGCCCAGCGGGTTCAGCACGATGTCGCACGGTGTGCCATCGGCCATGTGCGGCATATCTTCGACCGGAACGATCTTGGACACGACACCCTTGTTGCCGTGACGGCCAGCCATCTTGTCGCCAGGCTGCAGGCGGCGCTTGACGGCAAGGTAAACCTTGACCATCTTGAGCACGCCCGCTGGCAATTCGTCGCCCTGCGTGAGTTTCTTGCGCTTTTCTTCGAAAGACAGGTCAAAGCTGTGGCGCGTCTGCTCCATCGAGTTCTTGACGCTTTCGAGCTGCGCAGCCACTTCGTCATCGGCAGGACGAATGTCAAACCAGTGGTACTTCTCGACATCGGCCAAATAGGCCTTGTCGATCTTGGTGCCCTTGGCCAGCTTCTTCGGACCGCCATTGGCAACCTTGCCGATCAACAGCTTTTCGATGCGGTCGAAGGCGTCGGCTTCCACAATGCGCAGCTGGTCGTTCAGGTCCAGGCGGAAACGCTTGAGTTCGTCGTCGATGATCTGCTGGGCACGCTTGTCGCGCACAATGCCTTCACGGGTGAAGACCTGCACGTCGATCACGGTGCCTTGCGAGCCCTGGCTCACGCGCAGCGAGGTGTCTTTCACATCGCTGGCCTTTTCGCCGAAGATGGCGCGTAGCAGCTTTTCTTCCGGTGTCAGCGTGGTCTCGCCCTTGGGCGTGACCTTGCCGACCAGCGTGTCGCCCGGCTGGACTTCAGCGCCGACATAAATGATGCCGGATTCGTCGAGGCGGTTCAGCTGTTGCTCGGACAGGTTGGGAATGTCGCGCGTGATTTCTTCGGCACCCAGCTTGGTGTCACGGGCCATCACGACGAGTTCTTCGATGTGAATCGAGGTGTAGCGGTCTTCAGCCACCACGCGCTCGGAAATCAGGATCGAATCCTCGAAGTTGTAGCCGTTCCACGGCATGAACGCGATCAGCATGTTCTGGCCAATGGCGATTTCGCCCAGGTCAGTCGATGCACCGTCGGCAATCACATCACCCTTGGCCAGCTTGTCGCCGATCTTGACGATAGGACGCTGGTGGATGTTGGTGTTCTGGTTGGAACGCTGGTACTTGATCAGATTGTAGATGTCCACACCGACTTCGCCGGCGAGGGCTTCTGCATCATTCACGCGCACCACGATGCGGGTGGCATCAACGTAGTCCACCACACCGCCACGGTTGGCAGTCACCACGGTGCCGGAGTCAACCGCAGCAACCCGCTCAATGCCCGTGCCGACCAGCGGCTTTTCGGGACGAAGTACAGGCACGGCCTGACGGGACATGTTGGCGCCCATCAAAGCGCGGTTGGCGTCATCGTGCTCCAGGAACGGAACCAGGGAAGCCGCCACCGAGACGATCTGTGCAGGAGACACGTCCATGTACTGGACGCGTTCTGCGCCCACCAGGACGGACTCACCGTTTTCCCGGGCAGACACGAGGTCACCGGTCAGCTTGCCTGCATCATCCAGAGCCGCGTTGGCCTGGGCGATGACGTATTTGCCTTCTTCGATGGCCGACAGGTAGTCGATCTGGTCGGTGATCTTGGCGTCCACCACACGGCGATACGGCGTTYCAATGAAACCGTATTCGTTGAGGCGGGCATACAGGGCCAGCGAGTTGATCAGGCCGATGTTCGGACCTTCAGGCGTTTCAATCGGGCAGACGCGTCCGTAATGGGTGACGTGCACGTCACGCACTTCAAAGCCGGCGCGTTCGCGGGTCAAACCGCCCGGGCCAAGGGCCGAAACACGGCGCTTGTGGGTGATTTCGGCCAGCGGGTTGGTCTGGTCCATGAACTGCGAGAGTTGCGATGCACCGAAGAACTCTTTCAGCGCAGCCGAAATCGGCTTGCTGTTGATG
>NZ_JBFUGX010000464.1:0-3335 GCF_056402675.1 Polaromonas sp. P3_C2
GCAGGAGCCGATGCGTCAGCAGCAGGGGCTGGAGCTGGAGCTGGTGCAGCAACTGGTGCCGGTGCTGGAGCTTCTTCTTTCTTGCCGCAAGCAGCCAGAGCAACAGCGGCAACGATAGCTGCCAAAACGAGTGACTTGTTCATTTTTACGATCCTTGATGATATTTAAGAAAACAATTTCCGGAAATTGCCAAAAGAAAACCCAAACCGGAATTCAAGTTATTTTTGACCGGGGAAAGGACTCGAGCTCTTTCTACCCAGCTTTAAATTATATGCCGGATATTACAAATGGGAACGCAAGCCGGAAAACCCTAAGCCAGCCTTTACAGGCCCTTAGCGCCCTCAGACGCACAAATGCCCGCCTTAAAGCCCCAGCGTGGTGGCGGGGAACGACGGCGAACTTTTCAGCAAACGCTCATTGATCCGCTCCCTCAACGCCACCCGCCTGGCAACCTCAGAGCCGGCAATGCCAGTGCAGCGCTGCACATCCAGCCGCTCAAAGACCCAGCCGGGGCCGAGCAAGGCGCTGGGCATATCGTCCGCCGCGCCCGACGTATTGGCGCGGCATTCCACAATGTGCGCCCAGGTACGCCGCCAGGTGACGAACCGGGCGTGCCGCCTGACCACTTCATCGTAGTTTTTGGCCAGCATCGTGAATTTCCGGCCCGTCATGGACCAATCATTCAGCGCCTGAACGACTGCACGTTCTCCCAGGGGCCAGTCTTCGAAATCGGGATCGCACACAATGATTTCGCGCCAACCCTGTGCGGCTGCCGCTGAAAGCGACTGCCTGATCAACTCCGTGAAATCGCTGCGGCCAGTAAACCGGCCTTCCAGCAAGGCAGGCGGCAGGGCAGAACTGGTTTTTTCCGTATCCATAAAACGTCTCCAGGCTGTTTGGCAAGCAGGTCAGTCGTCTTCCGCAGGCAGCGTCTGCCGCAGCCAGCCCGCGTCGTGCCAGTCGCCCAGCAGCGCGATGGCCGATGCGCCAGCCTTGCGCAGCTCCCGGGGGGCCAGGCTGCGCTGGTCGGCCAGGCGGTGCATCAGGGCAGCATCGGCACCTTTGGCGCGATAGCTCTCGCCATTGATAAACACATGGTCGCTGTCATACATCATCCGCGTGCGTGTGTCGAGATGCACGCCGGCACTCCCCTGCCGCGCCGCATCGGCGTTCCACTCGCACTCCACCTCATCGAACCATACCGAGGGCTTGGGTTCGGTCATGTATTCACCCAGGGCGCAAGCCACGGCCAGGGGATCTTTCAACGCGTCCAGAACGGCCTGGCCGGCGAAGGCCGTAAGCTCTGACGGCATGGCAGCCGGTGTTGCGGTTGCGGCCTGCCCCGCATCGCGGTACAGGCGGGGCCGTGCCTTGCGGCCGATTTCTTCCGCGGCAGATTCATCGCCCTCATGGCGCTCGTCCTCAGTGAACTCGGCCAGGCGATGCAGCAGTTCCGCGGCCAGTTCTCCCTGTGCAGGCGACCTGAATCCGATGGAATATGTCATGCAATCTGCAGGTTTTCCATCGGCCTGCAGCGACGCCTCGGCAATGCCGTCGTGGGCATAGCGCGGAGGCAGGTAGAGCATGTCGCCCGCCTCCAGTACAAACTCTTCCTCAGGAACAAAATTCCGTAGGATTTTCAGCGGCACATCTTCCTGCAGCGTCAGGTCATTCTGCCGCCCGATCTTCCATCTCCGCCGGCCGCTGGCCTGCAACAGGAACACGTCATAGCTGTCAAAGTGCGGCCCAACGCCGCCGCCGGGCGTAGCAAACGAAATCATCAGGTCGTCGAGCCGGGCATCAGGCACAAAACGGAACTTCTGCAAAAGCGCATGCGCGCCGGCGTCATGCAGATCCACCCCCTGCACCAGCAAGGTCCAGGCTTTCTGGCTCAGCGGCGGGAGGCTTCGCGCGGCAAAAGGCCCCTGTTTCATCCGCCATCCCTTGGGCTGCTGGACAATCAGCCGGGACTCGACTTGCTCACGCGACGCGAGCCTGAACAGTGCTGCGCGGCTGAGCACAGGCTGCAGCCCCGGCAGCGCCTGGCGGATGAGAAGCGGCTTTTTTTGCCAGTGCCGGCGCATGAATTGCGCCGGGCTCAGGCCGGCGAGGAGCTCTAGAGATTGATTTACATCCATGGGACAATTGTCGGATGAAAATCACCCCGCAATGCGTCGTAGCCCTGACATGGACGCTGAAAGACACTCTGGGCGATGTGCTGGACGAGCTGGACGAACCCATCGAGTTTTTGCTCGGCGGCGATGACCTCCTCGCCAAGATCGAAGAGGCACTGCAAGGCCATGAAGCCGGAGAGAAGCTCGAGCTGCACCTTGAGCCAGAAAATGCCTTCGGTGACTACGACGAGAACCTGGTTTTCCTCGAACCCCGCAAGATTTTTCCCGCCGAACTGGAAGAAGGCATGACCTTCGACGGCATGGCCCTTCCGCCAGGAAGCACCGGGCAAGCACCTCATGATCATATTTACACCGTGACCGAGATCTATCCCGATCACGTCGTGCTCGACGGCAACCATCCCCTTGCGGGCATTGCCATCCGGTTGAACCTCAAGGTTGAAGCCGTGCGCGAAGCCAGCGAAGAGGAAATCGGCCAGGGATCACTTGGCACCGGTTTTTTTAAACTTGAGCCGATCACGCCGGGAAGTGGCACGCTGCACTGAGACAGGTGTGATTCCGGACGTAAAAAAAGCCGACCATCCCCTGCGGGAGTAGCCGGCTCTTTAAAGGCGGATGAACCGCAGCGTTACATGATCCGGTTGATCTGGCCGTTTTCAATCTTTACGCGGTCTCCCACGCGAAGGTTGCCGTAGCTGGGCACGTCGTAGGCGCGTGAGCTGCCATTGTCCAGTTGCACGGAGACGCGATAGCTCTCACGAATGGTCGCGTTGCGGTTCTTTTCAATGGCGTTACCGGCCACCGCACCGCCCACCGCACCCACCACGGTTGCCGCATCCTTGCCGCTGCCGCCACCGATCTGGTGACCCACCACAGCACCCGCCACACCGCCCAGCACAGCACCCACGCCAGAGCCGCGGCCTTTTTCCGTAGTCTGGATGGCTTCCACATTGATGACCCGCCCATACTCTACATAGTTATTTTGCTGATTGGCAGGGTAGGACGAAGAAGCAGGATAGGTTGAAGTGGTGGCCGGATAGGACGAATCGCCGCTCGGGCTCATGGGCGCGCAAGCGGCCAAGCCCACCAGTGCCAGCACGGCAGAAGCCGAGGAAATAAAGCGGAATGTGTTTTGCATGAGTCTCTCCTGTTAATAAGTTCATGAGCTTCCCGGCCCCTGTCATCGGCTTCACGCTAGCGAGA
>NZ_JBFUGX010000465.1:0-3328 GCF_056402675.1 Polaromonas sp. P3_C2
GTCCTGGGCGGTGTGCTGGTGGCCTACGAATTTCGCCGCAGCAAACGCAAGACCATCGGCTTTTCTGCCGGCGCCGACGGCCTCACGGTCAGTGCGCCCAAATGGGTGCCGCTGTATGAAATCGACAAGGCCGTGCTGGAAAAATCCGGTTGGATCCTGGCCAAGCTGCAGGAAACCCGCGCGCGCCATGAGCGCCTGGAGTCCGCACGCATTGACTGGAAGGACGGCACTACGCTGCCTTTCCTGGGTGACCAGGTCATTGTGGTGATCGATCCGCGGCACGCTTTCGGCGGCGTCGGCGCCGAACTCAAAACCGGCCCCGCCGCCGCCGAAGTCTTGTTGCAGGGCGACGGCGATGCGGCCAATGGCACCTTGCCCGGCGTGGCGCAGCTCACGCTGCACGTGGGCCTGCCCCAGCAGGCCACGCCCGAGCAGATCCGCGATGCCGTGCAGGCCTGGCTGATGCGCCAGGCCAAGCGCATCTTTACCGAGCGGCTCAACCATTTCGCGCCGCACCTGGGCGTGCAGTGGCGCAAGCTCAGCCTTTCCAGCGCCGGCACCCGCTGGGGCAGCGCCAGCGCCGATGGTTCCATCCGGCTGAACTGGCGCTTGATCCATTTCAAGCAGTCGGTGATCGACTACGTGGTGGTTCATGAATTGAGCCATTTGCGTGTCATGGACCACAGCCCGCGTTTTTGGGACACCGTGCGCGCGGTGGTGCCCGACTACGCCGAGCTGCGCGGCCAGCTCAAGGACGAAGCAATTCCCCGCTGGTAGGCCGGCGCTGCTGCGTTTGGCATGCCCCGTTGAGCGACGTCAAAGGGGGTACAAATCACAGTACTGCGGCGTTTCTTTACTTGGTAATATGAGAAAACACCAAAAAAAGCAGAAAACGACAGGGATTGACTCCGCGCACCTGAAGTCCACATGAACGACAAACTCATACTCGTAGTTGAAGACAACCCGGACCACCTGGAACTGACCGTTCTGACGCTGGAGGAGCAGGGCGTCACGGCCGAGATTGCCGTCGCCCGGGACGGTGTGCAGGCGCTGGACTTTCTATTCGGCCAGGGTGCCCATGCGGGGCGCGACACGCAAAGGCAGCCGGCTTTCATCCTGCTGGACATGAAGTTGCCCAAGCTCTCCGGTCTGGACGTACTGCGCAGCGTGCGGGCCAATCCCCTGACCGCGCTGGTGCCGGTCGTCATGCTGACATCTTCCAGCGAGCGGTCCGACATCGTGGCGTGTTACCAGAGCGGGGCCAACGGGTTTGTCCGTAAACCTGTCGATTTTGGGGGGCTGACCGAAAAGCTCAACCGCCTGCAGGCCTACTGGCTGGGCGTCAATGAATCCATCGCGGCCGGCTGACATCCCGTGACGCACCGGTGGCCCAGAAACACCCGGTGCCGGTACCTGCGGCGCTGATGCCATGAAGCTTCATATCACGCTGCGGACCCGCCTTGTCATGCTCGTGCTGGTGGCGATAGTGCCGATGTTTGGCCTGTCCATTTTCAAGGCCGTCTACAACGCCGACGCCGCCGTCGAGCGCGCCCAAACCGACCTGCAATTCGCCGCATCGCTGGCCGCATCCAGCCAGCAGCGCCTGGCGGAATCGGCCCGGCAGATACTGACGGCGATTGTTCATGTGCCCGGCCTGCGGGACGGCAACGCCGACCGCTGCAACCGCTACCTTGTAGAGCTCAACAAGCTGTTTCCGCTTTACGCCAATTTCGGTATTGTGGGAACGGACGGCTATGCGCTGTGCAACGGGCAGGAAGGCGTGCGGCTCGGCTACCTGGGCGACCGTGCCTATTTCCGCAATGCCGTTGAGCAGCGCAGCTTTGTGGTGGGTGAATACATTGTGGGGCGTGCCACGGGCCGGCCTTCCATCACATTTGCGTTGCCGCTGCTGGACAAGGACGGGCGCGTTGACATTGTGGCTTTTGCGTCGGTTGACCTGGCCGAGATGGCGAAATCCACCATCGACGTCCAGCTGCCGCCCGGCGGCGCGCTGGGCATACACGACCGCGGCGGCGTGCTGCTGGCGGGCAAACCCGACCTTCCCATACGAATCGGGCAGGTGGCCAGAAGCCCCGTGCTGAAGGCGGCCGTGCAGCAGATGCGTAACGGAACCAGCGATGGGCCGGACGGCACCGGGCAACGCCGCCTGTGGGCTTTCATGCCCAGCAGCCCCGACGTACACGCCGCTTTTTTTGTGGCGGTCAGCCTGGACCGCGAACTGGTCGTCGGCGCCAGCCGGGAACAGCTGTGGCTGGAACTGGTGGTGTTGTTGCTGGTGGCATTTGTGGGCGGCGGCATCGCCTGGGTCATCGGCGGGCGTGCCATTGTTGAGCCCACCCGAAACATCCTTGAGGCCATCCGGCAGCTCCAGAACGGCCGGCTGGATGTGCGGATACCACCAGGCCGGCCTGACGATTTCGGGGAGTTTGCGAGGATATCCACGGGCTTTAACCGCATGGCCGAGTCGCTTGAGCAACATCGGAGTGTCCTGGAGGCCGAACTGGCAAACAGCGAAGCCATCCAGCAGAAACTGCGGGACGCCCAGCGCCTGGGCCGCATCGGCTACTGGCAGCTGGACACCGGCACCGATGAAAGCTGGTGGTCCGATGAGGTTTACGAGGTGCTCGGCGTTGACCGCGCGACCTTCGACAGGAACCATGGCAGATTCATGCAGCTGGTCCATCCCGGGGACCGCCAGGCCTTCAAGGAACGGCGCGATCTGTCCGTTCGGACCAACCAGCCGCTGGACATGGAGTTCCGCATCGTCACGTCCGCTGGCGAGATTCGATGGGTCCACCTGTTTGGCCGCGCTGACGAAGCGCAGCCCGGGGACACCGGGCAGGAGGGGCAAGGCGCGGGCCGCGGCCCGTCGGGGCGCCGCCGCTCCGGCGTGATCCAGGAAATTACCGACCGCAAGCGCGCGGAACTGGTGGTGGCCCGCAGCACGGAGCTGCTGAACCGCACCGGCGCGCTGGGGAAAGTCGGCGGATGGGAGGTCGCTGTCGACACCATGACGCCTTACTGGTCTGAAGAAATTTACCGCATCCACGAACTCGATCCGGCGGCCGGCCTGGGGGTTGAGGAGGCGCTCKACTTTTATGCACCCGAAGCGCGGCGCACCATCCGCTCGGTCGCCCTGGCTGCCCTGAAGCAGGCAACGCCATGGGACCTGGAGCTGCCCCTCATCACGGCAAAGGGCCGGCGCATCTGGGTGCGCACGCAGGGCCGGGCTTTGCAGCGGGACGGCAAGGTTGTGAGCCTGGTCGGCGTGCTGCAGGACATCACGGAACAGCACGAAGCGCAGGCG
>NZ_JBFUGX010000466.1:0-3322 GCF_056402675.1 Polaromonas sp. P3_C2
CCCCAACCTACCGCATTGGCGGCCTGCGAAAACTTTGCCATCACGGCAAATGATTGCACGGGCATTCAACCTCCTTGGTATGGCTCGACTCTGGTTGGAGACCAGTGCTATGTGTACAGGTCCCGTCCGGCGACGCCCGATTGGAACTACACCTATGGCTCGGGTACCTTGCAGTGCCCCGAACGTACCGATTTGGTCAACGGCTCTTGCGTTTGCAAGAAGGGCTTCAAAGAGGATGGCAACAGCACGTCGTGTGTGGTGGCCCCGCCGCCGCCTGTGCTGACATGTCCTGCGCCGAAAAAACGCGTTGTCGATGGCATTGAGGTCGGAAGCCCGATCATTCCCGCGACCGGGGAAAAGGTGTTTGACGACTATGACTACCAGGACGTAGGCCCGCATGCGCTCAGCCTGCTGCGTAGTTTTCGCAGCAGCCGGTCGGCGGGTACTGTGGCGGCAGGGGGCAGTGCCGCTTTCGGCCAAACCTGGTCGCACAACCATGCAGCGTCTGTCCAGCTGGAAGGCATTGTCGGTACGGCAGACAGCACCGCCAAGGTCATGTTCGGCGACGGCAGCGTACGCGAGTTTGGCTGGCAGGTGGGAACCAGCAGCTGGCTGGCCACCAACAGTGCCGATACCCTGGCCTCCAACGGCACGGGCCTGCTCTACAAACAGCTGGACAACGACAGCCAGTGGCAGTTCGATGCGGTTGGCAAGCTGCTCACCGTGACCCAGAGAAACGGCTGGGTCGCTACCTATACCTACAGTACCACCAGTACGCCCGGTAGCATCGCCCCCGTTCCAGGCCTGCTGATCACGGTGACCAACAAATTTGGGCGCAGCCTGGGCTTTATTTACAACGCCTCTAGCCAACTGGTCAGCGTGACGGCGCCTGATGGCCAGGTCATCAGCTACGGCTATGACGGCACTGCAGCCACGGACCGCCTGACAACCGTGACCTACGCAGGCAGTGTGAGCGGTGCCGTCAGCAAGACTTACCACTACGAGAACGCAACTTTTCCGCAATTGGTGACCGGCATCACCGATGAGGTGTCGCATCGCTATGAAACCGTCAGCTACGACACTCAGGGCAGGGGCCTGAGCACCGAATTGGCCGGCGGCGTGTACCGGTACAGTGTGAGTTACGGGGCCGCAGGCGCAACAACCGTCACAGACCCGCTGGACACACAACGTACTTACAACTACAGCACAAACAAGGGCCAGCTCGCCGTGACCGGGGCAACCCTGCCGAGCGCAAGCGGCTCCGGCGACGCGGCCAGCCGGGTGCAAGACGCCAGTGGACTGGTCACGCAAGAGACCGACTTCCTGGGTGTCAACACCATGTACACCTGGGATATCAACCGGCGCCTGCCATTGACCACCACCAAGGCAACAGGCCTTCCTGAGGTGCAGACCACGACCACCCAGTGGCACCCAACCTTCAGGTTGCCGGTGTTGGTGACAGAAGCGGGAAGAACGACTGCTTATACCTACGACACACAGGGAAACCAACTGAGTCAGACCGTCACCGACACGGCCACTAATGTGGCTCGAACCAGCAGTTGGACCTACAACCCTGAAGGCTTAATCGCCACTCAGAGCTTCAATAACATCGTCCAGCAGACCTACGCCTATTACAGCAGCACCAGCTTCAGCGGCACGATACCCAACGTGGTAGGTCACACGGTTGGCGACCTCCAGTCAGTCACCAACGCAGCAGGSCACRTCACGCAGTTCACCCTGTACGACAGGGCMGGRCGSGTGCGYCAGATGRTTGACCCCAAAGGCATCGTCACMGACACGACCTACACCTCCAGAGGCTGGGTCAGCAGCGTAACGGTGACCCCACCAGGTGGGGTAGCCCGGATCACAACGTACAGCTACGACAACGCCGGCCAGCTGACGGGTGTGGTTATGCCCGACAGCAGCACCATGAGCTACAGCTACGACGCCGCGCACAGGCTGACGGGTGTGACCGATGCCAAAGGCAACACCATCACCTACACCCTGGACGCCATGGGCAACAAGGTCAGCGAGCAGGTCAAAGACCCGCAAGGCAACCTGCAAAGAAACATCACCCGCGTGTACGACGCCCTTAACCGGGTCCAGCAAGTCACGGGAGCGAGTAATTGAACCCCAATGCAAATCAAGCGTATCAGCGAGGTAATAACGTGAATGAAAAGTGCACGAATACTCTAAAGCCTAAGCTCATCGTGGGAAATACGGCAAATCTGAAGAAACAGCTTTTGGCGTGGATTGCTGTGCTGGCTGCGTTGATGTCAGGYACAGCTTTCGCCAATGTGGATCCGCTTACTCCGAGCTGGCTCGGTGTTTCTGCGGGCAATGGAGCGTGCATGTCTTCTGCAATTGCTTCCTGTCAGGCTCAGGAGCCGTTCCAGGGAGTAAGTTGGGTCGCTATGAGCGCGGAGCCGAATCCCAAGCTGCTTTTGGATCAGCAAATCTGGTTCCATTGCACTGTGCCAAATAAGGGCCTTAGCACGTACTCAGCCGTCGGTTGTACGGTTCCCCCCGTTTGTCCAGCGGGGTCGGATCCAAACGGCGCGACGTGCGTTTGCAAGCCAGGCTATCTGGAGAACCCTCTCAAGAACGGTTGCTACAACAGCAGCACTACCAACATTGCCAACCTCCTTTTGAGCTCGCAGCCACAATCTTGTAAGGATGCTGGTTTTGTTCAGAAGGGCAAACCTATCACGCCCTTGGTCGGCGCCGAGACGCACACGGTAGCAACGGGGTTTTCGGTTGGTGGCCAGGAGTGGCGTGTGACTTACGACAACCGCAAGGTTTTCACCGCTGCGTCTATGGGCGTTGCACCCAAAGTGCTCGGCAATATCCCCGCGCTCGGTGCGCTATGGGAGAGTTCGCTGCACAAGAACATCGTTATCGGTGCAGGGGGGTTCGACGCGCAGGTCATGCGTGGAAACGGCACCGTCGTCAGCTTCAGGTACAACCCGACGAACGCCTCCTATGCTCCGATGGGTTTGAACAAAGATTCGCTGGTCGTTGTCTCCGGTGGCTATCGCTATCTGGAGGCTTCCTCACAGACCCTGGAAACTTACAACGCCGCGGGGCGGATCACCTCTGAAGCCGATGGCCGCGGGAACAGGATAACGTACGCGTATAGCTCGGCGGCGAGTACCGCTGCCCCGGCCGCTGGGTACTTGGTGTCGGCAACCGACAACACGGGCCGTAGCATCAACTTCAGCTATACACTGCCCTCCGGCGGCAATGCCGCCACTGACGGGCTGCTGAGCTTCATCAGCAATGCCATGGGCCAAACCATCAGCGCCCTTTACGACGCCAACCG
>NZ_JBFUGX010000467.1:0-3318 GCF_056402675.1 Polaromonas sp. P3_C2
CCCCAAACACTCTTTAATACTTCCATGACCCAAGMCATGACCCAAGACGAACTCAAAACCCTGGTTGGCCAGGCGGCCCTGCACTATGTCGAGGAAGGCAGCATTGTGGGGGTGGGCACCGGCTCGACTGTCAACAAATTCATTGACGCGCTGGCCACCATGAAGGGGCGCATTGCCGGTGCCGTGTCGAGCTCGGTTGCCTCGACGGAACGCCTGCAGGCGCTGGGCATCAAGGTGTTTGACGCGACTGAGGTGGACGAGCTGGCGGTGTACATCGACGGCGAGGACGAAATCGACAACGCGGGTTATATGGTCAAGGGCGGTGGCGCAGCATTGACGCGCGAAAAGATCGTGGCGGCCCAGTCGCGCAAGTTTGTCTGCATTGCCGATGAGTCCAAGCTGGTGCAGGTGCTGGGCAACTTTCCGCTGCCCGTTGAGGTGATTCCGATGGCGGCCAGACGTATTGCGCGGCAGTTTGCGGCCATGGGCGGTACAGCCAACCTGCGGCTCAAGGACGGCAAGCCGCTGGTCACCGACAACGGCCAGCACATCCTGGACGTGACCGGCCTGAAGATCGCCGATCCGCTGGGTTTTGAGTCGCAGGTCAACCAGTGGCCGGGCGTGGTGACGGTGGGGGTGTTTGCCCACCAGAAGGCGCATGTCTGCTTGCTGGGTGCGCCGGGCGGGGTGAAGACACTGGTGTTTTAGGCTGCTCTGGCTCCAGAAAGCAAAACGCCGGGCTGGTACCCGGCGTTTTGCATTTTTCAGAGCCCGCTCAGAATTTGATGCCGGCAGGGTTGTTGGCCGTGGCGGCGGGTGGTGCCGCCGGAGCAGCCTGCTGGGATGGTGCGGCAGGCGCGGCTGGGGCGGTGCCCGCTGCTGGAGATTTGCTCACCGCGACCAGGGGTGTAGGCGCGGGGCGCTGGTAGGTGGCCGGCAATATAGACGCAGCGGGGTAGCCCGCTGCATTCAGGAACTGCGTCCACTCTGCATCCGAATAGCCTTTGAGTTGCTGGGCGGCTATGGTCAGAAGGGGCAGCGATGCATCACCGCTCAGCCGCTGCAGGGCCGCAATATCTTCGTTGGTGTTGACGGTTTTCTCGCTGAAGGGAATGCCACGGCTTATCAGCATGGCACGAGCGGAACCGCAGGGAATACATTTTTCGTTGGTGTACAAGGTGACCGGGTATTTGCTGACAACCTGTCGCAATTCGAAAGGAAGACCTCCGGATGCTGCTCCACCACCACTTGACGCTGCGTTGGCAGCGCTAACTTTGCCGCTACTTGCCGCCGGCGGTGGCTGGTCGGAAAAGGTTACCTTGCCGTCGGGTCCCACGATGCGGTAGACCTGCGCGTGCGACGGCAGCACCATAAAAATTAAGCTTCCCCCAAACAGCAGCATGGCCAGCAGGGCGTTGGGAGAGAAGGACCTAACAGCGTTTGATTTCATGGTTTCCCCAGTCAGTCTTGAATTTGAATTGAAGTGGCTTGGCTCAGGTGTTTCAAGCCATACCCTGGTGGCGCATCAGTGCGTCCAGCGTTGGCTCGCGGCCCCGGAAGGCCTTGAATGATTCCATGGCCGGACGGCTGCCCCCTGCTTCCAGGATGGCTTGCCGGTATTTTCGGCCTGTTTCTACATTAACGGTACCCGATCCTGTGCCGGCGTCAGTGTTTGTACCCGGGTCGGCTGCAGGATGGGCGGACTCTTCAAACGCGGCATAAGCGTCGGCAGACAGGACTTCGGCCCATTTGTAGCTGTAATACCCGGCTGCATAACCACCGGAAAAAATGTGACTGAATGTATGTGCAGTACGGCTGTAGGCCGGGGCGACAATCACGGCAACTTCCCGGCGCACCTCGTTCAGGAGATCCATCAGGTCGTCGGCCGGGTTGTGAGAGGTGTGCAGCAGCATGTCGAACAGTGAAAACTCGACCTGGCGCAGCGTCTGCATGCCGCTCTGGAAGTTTTTGGCGGCCAGCATCTTGTCGAACAGCTCACGCGGCAGGGCGGCGCCGGTATCCACGTGGGCGGTCATGTGCTTGAGCACGTCCCACTCCCAGCAAAAGTTTTCCATGAACTGGCTGGGCAGCTCGACGGCGTCCCATTCGACKCCGCTGATGCCGGAAACGTCCCGTTCGTTGACCTGGGTGAGCATGTGGTGCAGCCCGTGGCCGAATTCATGGAACAGCGTGGTCACGTCGTCGTGCGTGAGCAGGGCTGGCTTGCCGCCCACGCCCTCGGCGAAGTTGCAGACGAGGTGCGCCACCGGGGTTTGTAGCTTGCCGTTGTCGGGGCGCAGCCAGCGGGTGCGCACATCATCCATCCAGGCGCCGCCGCGTTTGCCGGTGCGGGCGGGCTGGTCCAGATAGAACTGGCCCACCAGCTGGCCGTTGCGCTCGATACGGAAAAACTCTACGCCAGGCTTCCACACGGGTGCCGAGTCCTTGCGGATGGCAACTTCAAACAGTGTTTCCACGATCCTGAAGAGGCCTGCCAGCACCTTGGGGGCAGTGAAGTACTGTTTGACTTCCTGTTCACTGAAGGCGTAGCGCGCTTCCTTGAGTTTTTCGCCGATGTAGGCGTAGTCCCAGGCTTGCGGGTCGGGCAGGCCCAACTGGGTGGCGGCAAAGGCGCGCAGGTCGGCAACATCCTTTTCGGCATAGGGTCGGGCGCGCCGGGCAAGGTCACGCAAAAACGTGATGACCTCGTCGGGGGACTTGGCCATCTTGGCGACCACCGAGACCTCGCCGAAATTACGGTAGCCCAGCAGCTTTGCCTCTTCGAGGCGCAGCGCAAGGATTTCCTTCATGATGGCGCTGTTGTCGAATTTGCTGAACTCGGGTGCGGCCTGGTCGCTGGCGCGGGTGGTGTAGGCCTTGTAAAAGGTTTCGCGCAGTTTGCTGCTTTTGGCAAACTGCATGACAGGCAGGTAGCTTGGCATTTTCAGGCTGAGGCGGTAGCCGGTCTTGCCTTCGGACTGGGCCTGGTTGCGCGCTGTTTCAAGCACGTCGGCAGGAATGCCCTCAACCTCGGCTTCTGTCGCGTAATAGGCAAATGCGTCGGTGGCATCCAGGGCGTTCTCGCTGAATTTCTGGTTMAGCTCGGCCTGGCGTTCCTGGATCTCGGCAAAACGGTCGCGGTCGGTGCCCTTCAGTTCCGCACCCGACAGCACAAAGTTGCGAATGGCGTTTTTATGGGCCTGGCGCTGCTCGGTGTTCAGGGTGGCCACGTCGATGGCTTTGTATTTGTCGTAAAGGCGCTCATCGGCGCCCAGGCGGGTCCAGAACTCGGTCACGCGCGGCAGGGCGGCGTTGTAG
>NZ_JBFUGX010000468.1:0-3293 GCF_056402675.1 Polaromonas sp. P3_C2
AGCCAACAGATTTACAGTCTGCCCCCTTTAGCCACTCGGGCACCCATCCTTCAAGCGAACCTCGGATTATGCCACGGTTTTATGTCGGACGAAATGCCAAGGCATGGCAAAAAGCATTAAAAAAGCTGCCGCATGCCTCGCCAGCGCATCTCCCGACCACACCTTCACCCCGGGATGCCCCTGGGTACCGCGGAAAGCCCCCCGAAAACGCGGCATAACCCGGTCCGGCCCTAATCCCCAGACCCTGCCGCCCTCCCATGGCGGCTGCGGCCAGGCTTCGGGCATGATGTGTCAGCCTTTCATCAATGCCAGAGTGAATCGCATGGATATTGCCGTCCCGGGCACCCTCCCGCGCCACCGGCCAACCTGGATAACGTGAGACCGTCTACTCATGAGCACTGTCACCGTACCCGCACTTCCCTCCTCCCCCGCTGAGCCGTCTTCCCTGCGCCGGGTCAATCTTGCTTTGCAAGGTGGCGGATCACACGGCGCATTCACCTGGGGGGTGCTGGATGCCCTGCTGGCGGACGAGCGCATCGAGTTTGACGGCATCAGCGGCGCCAGCGCCGGGGCGGTCAACGCCGTGGCGCTGGCACACGGATTCGCTACCGCCCAAAAAGACAACTCCCCCGAAAAAACCAACCCGCGGGAGGCGGCACGTGCGTCCCTCAGCCGGGTCTGGCAGGGCGTTGCCGCCATGGGCAGCCTCGGCTCCATGGCTGACAGCATCAGCAAGATGCTCATTGGGGGCTGGGCCGCCAATAAAGTGAGTGCAAACTTAATGAATAGCGCAATGACACAGTGGATGTCACCCTACCAGTCCAATCCGCTGGACATCAACCCTTTGCGCAAACTGCTGGAGGCAGAAATCGACTTTCACGCCATTGCGGCCATGCACACAACCAAGGCCTTCGTATCGGCGACCCATGTCACCACCGGTCGGGCAGAGATCTTTGCCGGCAAGCGCCTGACTTTGCAGGCGGTGATGGCTTCCACCTGCCTGCCCACGCTGTTTCAGGCGGTTGAAATCGATGACCAGCACTATTGGGATGGCGGGTTCTCGAGCAATCCCTCGCTGCTGCCGCTCATCAGTGATTGCAGCAGCCGCGACATCATTGTTGTGCAGATCAACCCCTTGCGGCGCCCCGAGATTCCCCACACGCCTCACGACATCGCGGACCGGGTGAACGAGCTGACCTTCAACGCCAGCCTGCTGTCCCAGATGCGCACCATCGACTTCATCAACCGCCTGCTGGCCGATGGCCGCTTGCAGGAGGGCGAGAAATACAAGAGCCTGCTGCTGCACCGCATCGACGGCGGCGAGGCGCTGGAAAGCCTGCCCTCGTCCAGCAAGATGTCGGCCGACACGGCCATGATCGAAAAACTGTTTGAGATGGGCCAGGGCGCAGCCAAGCGTTGGCTGCGCCGTCATTTTGAGGCGCTGGGCCTGCAAAGCACAGTCAATATCCGGCGCGACTACGTGGGCAGCCTTCCGGCGGAGTTTTAGCCCATCTTCAGAATTTAAGACTTTTCGGCCTTCCGACCAGGCGGGACGAGCGCAAGCAGCTATCAAAACAATAGCAGCCTAGACCTTCGGATGTGCGTCACGCCATTCGCGCGCCTGTGAGAAATGGCCGCAACCGATAAAAGGCAAGGGTGGCCGCATCGCCGACAGCGGCGACGGGTGGTTGGCCACCAGCACCTTGTGGCGCTTCGCATCAATCAATGCCCGCTTGCTCTGGGCATGTGCCCCCCACAGCATGAAGACCACCGGGTGGTCGCCTTCCGCGACCTGGCGGATCAGTGTGTCGGTCAATACTTCCCAGCCCTTGCCGGCGTGGCTGGCCGGCAGCCCTTCCTCAACTGTGAGGCAGGTGTTGAGCAACAGCACCCCATGGGTCGCCCACTTCACCAGGCTGCCGCCGGGCACCGGAAACTGGGGCGGGGGCGTACCCAGGTCGCGTTGCAGCTCCTTGAAGATATTGCGCAGTGAGGGCGGCAGGGCGACGCCGGGGGCGACGGAAAACGCCAGTCCCTCGGCCTGCCCCAACCCATGGTACGGATCCTGGCCGAGGATGACCACGCGCACGTCTTCGGGCGGCGTGAGCTCCAGCGCGCGCAGCGGCTGGGGCGGGAAGATCGTCGCGCCTTCCGCCAGGCGGCCTCGCAAAAAGCCCAGCAACCTCTGGCCGGTCGGACTGCCAAAAAATGCATCGGTAGTCGGCCGCCAGCCGGGCGCCACCGGCCATGCGGCGGGGTCAGCAGTGGTGAGCCGATTGGGCAAGGGCGCCTTCATGGCGTCAAGCAGCTGGTTCATGGCTTTACAGCCTATCTTTTACCGAACAATTGAGCCAGCGCAAGGCCGGGTTCTTCCGCGCGCATGAATGCCTCGCCGACCAGGAATGCATTCACACCTGCCTGGCGCATGCGCTGCACGTCCGCTGGCGTGGCAATGCCCGACTCGGTAATCAGCAGGCGGTCCGCCGGCACCCTGGCCAGCATGCCCAGCGTGGTGTCCAGCGAGACCTCGAAAGTTTTGAGGTTGCGGTTGTTGATGCCGATCAGCGGCGTCTTGAGCTTGAGCGCACGCTCCAGTTCGGCTTCGTCGTGTACCTCGACCAGCACCGCCATGTCCAGCGACATCGCCAGCGCTTCAAGCGATTGCATCTGCGCGTCGTCCAGGCAGGCCGCAATCAACAGAATGCAATCGGCACCCATGACGCGCGCTTCATACACCTGGTAAGGATCCACCATGAAGTCTTTGCGCAGCACCGGCAGACTGCAGGAGGCCCGCGCCTGCTTCAGGTAATCAATGCTGCCCTGGAAGAACTGCTTGTCGGTCAGCACCGAAAGGCAGGCGGCGCTGATCTCGCCATCACCTTCGGCATAGCTTTGCGCGATATCGGCTGGAATGAAGTCGGCGCGCAGCACGCCTTTGGACGGGCTGGCCTTCTTGATTTCGGCAATCACCGCGGGCTGACCCGCTGCGATCTTGGCGCGCAGCGCACCCACAAAGTCACGCGTCAGGACACGCGATTCGGCATCTTCGCGCATCACGTCCAGCGGTTTGCGGCGGATGGCATCGGCAATTTCTTGGCGTTTGATGGCGATGATTTGGTTCAGGATATCGGACATGCCCCGATTTTGGCAGATGCGGCCAGACCTCCCGCAGGAGTCCGCCTTGGCGGTGTTAGCGCAAACCCGCTACAACCGGACGCGTCCCGGCACTAGTATTTCCCTTCGCCCGCTTTGACCGCCCTTGCCTGACCGGGCTCGCGCACAAGGTGTACCTC
>NZ_JBFUGX010000469.1:0-3293 GCF_056402675.1 Polaromonas sp. P3_C2
CCATGCGCAGCACGCCCTCAGGCCACGTCGCCGTCCCTCCCGCCTTTCTGGCAGGCGCGCGCGTACGCCTGCGCCCCTGGGTGGGCGATGACCGCACTCCCTTTGCCGCACTGAATGCAGACCCCAAGGTCATGGAACACTTTCCCGCGACGCTTACACGCGCGCAAAGTGACGCGCTGGTTGACCGCATCAGCACCTCGATCACCGAACGTGGCTGGGGCCTGTGGGCAGCGGAATACCGGCCAGCGGGCACCCATGCACCTCAGTTCATCGGCTTCGTGGGCCTGAACAGCCCGACCGCGGATCTGCCCTTCAACCCTTGCGTTGAAATCGGCTGGCGCCTGGCCCAGCCCTATTGGGGCCACGGCCTAGCCCAGGAAGCCGCACGCCTGGCGCTGCGCATCGGGTTTGACGTCTTGCAGCTGGACGAAATCGTGGCCTTCACCAGCCTCAACAACGCTCGCTCCCGCGCCGTAATGCACCGTTTGGGAATGGAGGAAAGCCCCGGTGAACAGTTTGACCACCCTTCCGTACCAGCCGACAGCCCGGTGCGGCGACACCGCCTGTACCGCTTGCCCCAAAAAGATTGGGGCAAAACCACGCGCGACAACACAGCGCCCACAGCCTGACCGCGCAGAAGAAATGGAGCACCTTTCCCATGCTTGACCTGCTGATCAACAACACCAGCCTGCCCGACGGCCGCACCGGCATGACCATCGCCGTGCAGAACGGCAAGATCACCCAGGTCAGCGAAGGCCCTATCGCGGGTGCGCAAGCCCATGAAACGGTAGACGCCGGTGGCTACCTGCTGAGCCCGCCTTTTGTCGACCCGCACTTCCACATGGACGCCACGCTCAGTTACGGCCTGCCACGTGTCAATGAAAGCGGGACGCTGCTCGAAGGCATCGCGCTGTGGGGCGAACTGAAGCCCCTGCTCACAGCCGAAGCGCTTATCGAACGCGCCCTCACCTACTGCGACTGGGCCGTCGCCAAAGGGCTGTTGGCCATTCGCAGCCACGTGGACACCAGCGAACCCAGCCTATTGGCGGTAGACGCATTGCTTGAAGTCAAAAAGCAGGTCGCCCCATACATCGACCTGCAACTGGTCGCCTTCCCGCAAGACGGCGTGCTGCGAACAAAAGGCGGTATCAACAACCTGGAGCGCGCACTCGACAAGGGCGTGGACGTGGTCGGCGGCATCCCCCACTTTGAACGCACCATGGCCGACGGCGCAGCCAGCGTGAAGTTGCTGTGCGAGATTGCGGCCGAACGCGGCCTGCTGGTCGACATGCACTGCGATGAATCCGACGACCCGCTCTCCCGCCATATCGAAACCCTGGCCGACGAAACCCAGCGCCTGGGCCTGCAGGGCCGCGTCAACGGCAGCCACTGCACCTCCATGCACAGCATGGACAACTACTATGTCAGCAAGCTGCTGCCGCTTATCGCCGAGAGTGGCGTCAGCGTCATCGCCAACCCGCTGATCAATATCACCCTGCAAGGCCGCCACGACACGTACCCGAAGCGCCGCGGCATGACCCGCGTGCCCGAGCTCATGGCGGCAGGCGTCAACGTCGCCTTCGGTCACGACTGCGTGATGGACCCCTGGTACGGCATGGGCAGCGGCGACATGCTGGAAGTGGCGCACATGGGCCTGCACGTGGCGCAAATGACCAGCCAGAAAGGCATACGCCAGTGCTTCGACGCGGTGACGGTCAATGCCGCCAGGGCCATGCATTTGCAGGGCTATGGCCTGGACGTAGGCTGCGACGCAAGCTTTGTGTTGCTCCAGGCGCGCGACCCGGTGGAGGCAATCCGCTTGCGGGCGAACCGATTAAAAGTGTGGAAGAAGGGCCAATTGCTGGCGCAAACCCCGGAGGTGGTGGCAACGCTCCACCTGCCCGGCCGTCCCGATATCACCTCATTCCAGACTAGCTCGTAAAGACCCAACGCCAGCCACGTTCCCAGCGGAATCGTTGGCTAAGGCACGACGGCGTGCTCACACTCCAATCGGCAATTGGGCAATATTGGCAATTGGGCCTCCCGCTGCCAAAGCTCCCCTAAACAGATGATGCGCCATGAGCTCGGCTCACCAAGAATCAAGCGCCACACATCAAAAAAAGGGGGGATCCCATGCTCAAACTCTCGATTCTGACGGCCGCGTCGCTGGCCCTTGCCGGTTGCACGACCCAACTACAAACAAAACCTGTATCGAAAGAGGCGGATGCGACGGTCGGTGTGCTCTACAACCTGCCTATGGCAGCTTTCGACGCTGAAGCCAGGTTTCTTGTMAAGGGATGCTCAATATTGTCACCAGGTGGTGCCCCAGTCTTGGCGTACGAGTTAGTTGCGGGCTCAGCGGTACTCCATTTGGAGCCTGATCCACTCGAAACCTACAGCCTTCGCTACGAGTTGCTCAACTCACCCATGAAGGTTACCGCTGCCACCATCAAACTTCACCCGAACGGGATGATCAAGTCGCTGAGCGCCGAAGCTGATGATCGAACGGCTCAGGTAATTGCTTCTGTCTCGGGTACGGTATTAAATCTGGCTAAGGCGGTTGCGCTAGCGGGCGTGTCAGCAACCTCTGCCTCGGCATACGGCGATTGCGCAGATTTCATGACTGAGCGAATTGCGGAACGGCAAAAGATCTTGAGCAAAGATTTGCCTCTTCTGAAGGCAGCGGATAAGGACCAAAAAGACGACAAAGCCTTAGCTGCAGTCTGGACGAAGAAATTGAAGATTGAGCAAGATAAGCTTGCAAAAGTACGTGAGCGTAAAAGTAAGAGCCGGGACGTCGACGTTAAGCAACTGCTGCTTCAAATCGCAGATATCCAGTTCCAGATCGATTTGGCAACTGTGGACGGTCGAAAAGCAAAGAATCTGGTTCTTCAGGCTCGTCTGGCTTCTCTCACGGAGGACTTGACTACGACAGCCAGGTATGTAGGCTGGTCCCCTCGGCAGTCCAATGGCGAGAAAGTCTGCCAGGAATTCTCCTCTAGTCAAGCGGAATACTGGACCAGGCTCGCGACATCCAGCTTCGCACCCGACACGGCCAAACCGGCGGATGGAAAGCTTTTTTCTGCAGAGATATGTGTGCAAGTTCCCGAAAGAGCTCGAAAAGCCGGTACAGCCACTGACGTCGTGGCAGGCGTGAAGGACGCTGAGTACGCAGGGGTTGTTTACCTGCTGCCATCGACGGGCTATGTTTTCGTAGGTGATAAAACCCAAAATGGCGTCAAATTTTATTCAGCAAACTCTGTAAGCCTGCCTCAATTTGGCGCCAAAGGCTT
>NZ_JBFUGX010000470.1:0-3290 GCF_056402675.1 Polaromonas sp. P3_C2
GCGCTGCACAGGATACGGAAGCCGCCAGTTGAAGCCCGCGCCCACGGTCGAGTGGTATTTGCCAAACTGGGTGATGACGGCCTGCTGGCCTTCCTGGACAATGAAAAACCCGGTGCCCAGCCAGATCAGCACTGCGACACTGGCAATCAGTCCGACACCAATGCCGGCACTCTTCATGTCGGGCTGAAAGCCGCCGCCACTGCCGCCGTTGTTCCCACCGCCATTGCCGCGGCCAAATCCACCACGGTTGGGGTTGTTCTTGCCACCGCCAAAAAGGCCACCCAGCTTGCGGTTGAAGTCGCGCCAGAGTTCATCCAGGTCGGGTGGGCCCTGGTTGGGCCCCTGCCCCTGCGGACGGTTGGCGGGCCGGGTCGGTTGCTTGTCCTCCCGCGGAGCTTCGGGCTTGGCATCGTCAGAAGACGGTTTGTCGTCATCCCGACCCCAGCGCGGATCATTGAGGTTGAACATGCCTTGGGCGCGTTGCTTGAGCCGGCCTGGCAAGCTCGTCAAGGTCTGCAGCACGGGGTTCAGATTCATGGGATCAAACTCACTTTTTTTCRTTACACCGACATTGTGCCTAATGAAACCGCCATATCAGGCAAGGTCCTCGGCAGTTTGGGGGATTTCGTCGGCKGGCGGGTTGACCGCATAGCCAGCCAGCAGCGCCCGCAAAAGCGGCAGGCCTTCACCTGTCTGCGCACTCACGAACACCCGTTCAACGCTGCGGCTTGAGCCCTCAAACGCGTCCCTCAGTTCGAACATGTCTTGCAGGTGCAGGGGCAAGCTGTCCTTTTCAATAGCGTCCAGCTTGTTGAACACCAGTATTTGCGGCACATCGGCCGCGCCAATCTCCGAAAGCACACGCTGGACCTGCTCGATCTGCTCGAGGTAGTCGGGATTGGCGCCGTCCACCACGTGCAGCAGCAAGTCGGCATCCGCTGCTTCCTGCAGCGTTGCAGCAAAGGCATCAATCAGGCCGTGCGGCAGGTCGCGGATGAAGCCCACCGTGTCCGACAACGACACGGAACGCGCGGCGTCACCCAAATAAAGCTGCCTCGTGGTGGTATCGAGCGTTGCGAACAACTGGTCGGCCGCATAAGCACGCGCTTTGACCAGTGCATTGAAGAGCGTGGATTTTCCCGCGTTGGTGTAACCCACCAGGGAAATCGTGAAGGAATTGCGGCGCTCGCGCTGCTTTCGCTGCGTTTGCCGCTGCTTCTTGACCTTGAGCAAGCGTTCTTTGGTGCGCTTGATCGCGTCACCGATCATGCGTTTGTCGAGCTCGATCTGCTTCTCAC
Organism: Polaromonas sp. P3_C2; assembly: GCF_056402675.1. Classification (NCBI taxonomy): domain Bacteria; kingdom Pseudomonadati; phylum Pseudomonadota; class Betaproteobacteria; order Burkholderiales; family Comamonadaceae; genus Polaromonas; species Polaromonas sp. P3_C2. The sequence continues at coordinate 1,299 of NZ_JBFUGX010000470.1, forward strand.
CCGGGCCGCCGCGCACACCGGCGCCGCCGGTTTGCCGCTCCAGGTGGGACCAGCGCCGCACCAGGCGTGTAGACATGTATTGCAGCCGGGCCAGCTCAACCTGCAGCTTGCCTTCGTGACTACGCGCGCGCTGGGCAAAGATTTCAAGAATCAGCAGGGTCCGGTCGTTGACCGGCATGTCCAGGTGCCGCTCCAGGTTGCGCTGCTGCGCCGGGCTTAGGGACTGGTCGAACAGAATTTCCGTGGCGCCGGTATCCAGCGCCATCAGCTTGATTTCGTCAGCTTTTCCGCTGCCGATGAAGAGCGCGGCGTCGGGCGCCTTGCGTCTGCAGGTGACGCGCGCAACCGGCTGCAGGCCTGCTGTTTGCGCGAGCAAACCCAGTTCCTGCAGATCAGCATCAAAGTTTGGCAACCCCAGATCGACCCCTACAAGAAGGACCAGGGGTTTCGGGCTCACCGGAGCATCGTACGAACTCAGCTGGCGGGGCTTTCTTCAGACTCGTTGGTCGCGAAATTTACGGCGCGACCTGGAACGATGGTGGAAATCGCATGTTTGTAGACCATTTGGGTCACAGTGTTGCGAAGCAGAACCACATATTGATCGAAGGATTCGATCTGACCCTGCAATTTGATCCCGTTGACGAGATAAATGGAAACAGGAACATGCTCGCGACGCAAGGTGTTGAGAAATGGGTCCTGCAAGAGCTGGCCTTTGTTATTGCTCACGATATTTTCCGTGTTCAAAAGTTAATAGAACTTGACCTTACCACAGGGCGTGGCCCGGGTCATGTAGTCCTAGGCCGTTTCCTTGTCTTTAAAGGGGTTGTGGGAGCTCTTCATCTGGATGCGCAAGGGCGTGCCGACCAGGTCAAATTCCTTGCGGAAACGCCCTTCCAGATAGCGTTTGTACGACTCGGTGACGTGTTCGAGCGAATTACCGTGGATGATGATGATGGGTGGGTTCATGCCGCCCTGGTGGGCATAGCGCAGCTTGGGGCGAAAAACACCCGAGCGCTGGGGTTGCTGGAACTGCACGGCTTCCAGCAGCAGCCGGGTGAGCACGGGTGTGGACATCTTGCGATTGGCCGATGCATGGGCCTGAACAATCGACTTCCAGACAGGGCCCAGTCCCTGGCGCTTGATGGCCGAGATCGGGTGGATGGCGGCGAATTTGAGGAAGCCCAGCCGGGTCTCGATGGAGCGCTCGAGAAGCTCGCGCTGGTAGGAGTCCACAGCGTCCGACTTGTTGATGGCCAGCACCACCGAACGGCCGCTTTCGAGGATGTAGCCGGCAATGTGGGCGTCCTGGTCGGTCACGCCTTGGGTGGCATCGAGCAGCAGCAGCACTACGTTGGCGTTTTCGATGGCCTGCAGGGTCTTGACCACGGAAAACTTCTCGATGGCCTCAAAAACCTTGCCTTTGCGGCGCAGACCTGCCGTGTCAATCAGCTCAAACTTCTGCCCGGCACGCTCAAAAGGCACAGAAATGGCGTCGCGGGTTGTCCCGGGCAAATCAAAGGCCACCAGGCGTTCTTCACCCAGCCAGGTGTTGATCAATGTGGACTTCCCCACGTTGGGGCGTCCTGCCACGGCCAGACGAATCACAGAAGGATCTTGAGGCTCAGCCTCTTCGTCCGGATCCGGCAAATTGAGCGGCGCCAAGGCCATGTCAACCAGCGTGCGCATGCCCTGGCCGTGTGAGGCGGAAACCGCCAGCATCTCGCCCATGCCCAATTCAAAGAACTCGGACAGCTGCACGCCTTCAGTCATGCCCTCGGCCTTGTTAGCAGTCAGGATGGTGGGTTTGCCCAGCTTTCGCAGGTATTTGGCAATATCGTGGTCCTGCGCACTGATGCCGGCGCGGGCGTCAACGACAAAGATGACCACATCGGCTTCCGCGACCGCCTGCCGGGTCTGCTTGGCCATTTCCTTGTAAATACCGGACGCCGCATCGGGTTCAAATCCGCCGGTGTCGATCACGATGTATTCGTG
>NZ_JBFUGX010000471.1:0-3279 GCF_056402675.1 Polaromonas sp. P3_C2
AGGCGAAGAGCGCGCTAATTGCTGTGAGCTGGATCGCTTTTTTCATGGTTTGACCGCCGTTTCAGGGGGCGTGATGATGTCCCGGTTCATCGGGGCCAGCAGTGCCAGCATTTCATTCTGTTTGCGAAAAGGGACGCCCCTGGCGTCCATGCTTTGCTGAAGCACCTCCACCAGGGCGTGGAAGTCCGATTTTTTGATATCAAGGTTGGCATGCGCGCTCTTCATGTCTGCGCCCTTGTAAATGCAGGGGCCGCCGCTCAGGGCGCAGAGCTGGTCCACCAGCTGCTCTTTCACGCGCTGCTGGTTGGAGGGCTTGAAATGCGGCCCGGTGCGCGGGTCGGCCAGCAGGCGAACCATGAAGTCGTCCATCAGCGCGACCAGGCCGGCTTTCTCACCGAAGGCCTTGTAAAGCTGGTCGTCTTTGGGTGCCGTCTGGGCAAATGCTGCGCCGGCCGTCAACAGGCTTGCCGCGAGGGCAAAAGAAACAAAAGGGTTTTTCATGGGGCGGTTCCTTGAAGGGGTGATTCGTCGGGCTTAAAAAGCGACCTGGGCCGAGAGGTAGTACCCGGTCTGCTTCCGGCTGCCGGTGGTGGCAGGCACGATCACGCCCAGGTCCACATACGCCAGCGTGAGCGAAAGGTTTTTGGTCGGTGCCCAGGCAATAAAGATGTCTTTCCAGTCTTCAGAGCGCAGGCCGTTGCCCAGGCCGGCCGCGCGGCCGGCGCCCTCGAGCTTGTTGCGCATAAAACGGTATTCGGCGCCGATGGCGATGTTTTTGCTGAGCAGGTAAGCCACCGAGAATTCCGGTTGCAGCGTGTACTTGTCTTCGCTGCCGCCCAGCGTGGCGCCATAGCCCAGCAGGCCGTTCTGGTTGGCCTTGGTTGCGCGCAGCGTGCCGTTGAGCAGCAGGCTCTGGCCCAGGAAGAGTTTGGTGGCGCTGACATACACATCCACGCCGTGGCGTTTGGCGCCCAGTGCGGTGAGCGTAGGGTCCAGCCCGGTGGAGCCCAGCGTCTTGTACTGCACGCCCACTGCCACCTGCGGCATCAGCGTGTCGCTGTCCAGGACGGCATCGCCCAGCACGCGAACCTTGGCGCCCACGATGGTCTGTTTCAGGTGCAGCCCGGGCAGGCCCAGGGCCACGCCGGTGCCGCGGGTGTTGAAGTCCTGCTGCGCAATCGACAGCTCGTAGCGGTCATGGATGCCGACGGCCGCGCCGTACACATTCAGGCCGTAGTCGGTGGTGCCGGCGTGGGTGACGTAGGCAGAGCCGCCAATTTCGCCCGCCGTGGCGTTGCTGCCGATGACGGCCCAGGGCGTGAGGCCGCCGCCGGCCGCGCCTTCAATGGTGCTGACACCGCCGGTCAGCAGCAGTTTGCCGGTGTCGGCGTGGGCGCCGGCGCAAAGCAGGGTGAGCAGGCTGGCAATCAGGGGGGGTGATACGGAGTGGCGCATGGTGATCCTGTGGGTGGAAAGGAAAAAGCCGGTTGCCGGCGTCAATGGAAGTGAACCTGTGTGGAATACGGAAAACCGGATTCACTGGATTCAATGAAACGAAAAAAAGATGCGAAAAGAAGCGGGGTCGCTCTTCGAAAGGCTGAATCCGCGGGCCGGCCGTCAACGTATTCAGAACAGCTTGCGGGATGGCCTGGCAGATTGCATGGCTTTCCCACCCGTCAAAACCAGTGTCTGGAGTGCCGAATGCCTGCTTGTTCCCTGTTCATGCGCAATGCGCGTCATCTTTTTAGTACCGTGGCGGCACTGACGCTCTTTGGCGTGAGCGGTGCCCCGTTATGGGCCCAAACGGCGTCCGGACGCGAATGGGTCACGCCGCCGCCCGGCAACGTGGCGCGCGGCCTGGCCCTGTACCAGGCGCGCTGTACGGCATGCCATGCCGTCGACAGCAACAAGATCGGGCCCGCGCACCGCGGTGTGATGGGCCGCCGCGTGGGCAGCCTGCCTGGGTACAAATATTCGGACGAACTGGCGCGCTCGCGATTGCGCTGGACGCCGCAAACCCTCAACGCGTGGCTGGAAGACCCCGAGCAGCTGGTGGCCGGCCAGCGCATGGGCTTTCAGGTGGAAAGCGCGGCGGAGCGTGCTGACCTGATCGCATACCTCGCTACGCTGAAGTGAACAGGCTGCTATCAATTCAGGAGCTGCTTGCGCCAGTCCTGCCTGCCTGGAAGGCCTTTTCTTCATAAACTCTTTGTTCCATGCCCGCCCATGAGAGAAACGCCAGTCCGCCCTGATGCCGCAGCAAATGGGGCCCTGTGGGGACTGCTACCATCGCAGCCATGAAACGACGCGACTTTCTGGCCACCACCACACTCGCTTTTACCGGAGGATTTGCCATGGCCGATGTGCCCAAAGTCCAGTCACTGGATGAAGCGCTGCGCTGGCTGGACAAGGTTGACCAGGCCGCCAGCGTCAAAACCACCGGCCAATGGCCCCTGGTGTCGGTGCTGGAGCACATGGCGCAAAGCGTGGAAATGAGCCTGGACGGCTTTCCGCAGCCGAAAAGCGCGGTGTTCCAGAGCACGGCGGGCGCTGCGGCTTTCGCCTTTTTCAAATGGCGCGGGCAAATGAGCCACAGCCTGAGCGAGCCCATCCCGGGTGCTGCGGCGCTCAGCCGTGAGGGCGACTGGCGGCCCGCGTCGGCGCGGCTGCGCGCGGCCATTACCCGCTTCGCTGGGCACCAGGGCCCGCTCAAGCCGCACTTTGCCTACGGCGCGCTCAGCAAGGCTGATTTTTCACTCGCGCATACCTTCCATATCGCCAACCACCAGGATGAGATTGTCCTGGTAGCGCGCTAGGCACTGCTTAGAAGAGCTGGTCGGTTGCTATTGAATCAGGAGCTGCTCGCGCATGTCCTGATTGGGCTGCAGACACTTTTTGTTCGTAAATACCCTCTTCGCCGGGCTTGGCCAGCGTGGAAGCGCGAACACCGAGCAGGCGCAGTTTTTTGTCCAGCGGCACCCGCTTGAGGCACAGCCCCGCCAGCTGGCGGATGGTTTTCCCGTCCGCGGTGTAGGTGTCTGAGGTCTGGTCGCGTGTCGCGATCTTGAAGTCGTCGTAGCGCAGCTTGATGCCGATGGTTTTGGCCACGTAACCCTTGCGTTGCAGGTCTTCGCCCAGCCGTTCGCACAGGTCGGTAAAGATGGCGCCCAGCGTCGCCTTGTCGCGCACCGCATGCAGGTCGCGGTCAAAAGTGGTTTCGCGGCTCATGCTGACGGGTTCGCTCTCGGTGACCACCGGTCGGTCGTCGCGGCCCCAGGC
>NZ_JBFUGX010000472.1:0-3264 GCF_056402675.1 Polaromonas sp. P3_C2
ACCATGGACTGGATGGAGCAGGAGCAGGAGACCATGGACTGGATGGAGCAGGAGCAGGAGCGCGGCATCACCATCACCTCGGCAGCGACCACCGCCTTCTGGAAAGGCATGGCCGGCAACTACCCCGAGCACCGCATCAACATCATCGACACGCCCGGCCACGTGGACTTCACCATCGAGGTGGAGCGCTCCATGCGCGTGCTCGACGGCGCGGTGATGGTGTATGACGCCGTGGGCGGCGTGCAGCCGCAGTCAGAAACCGTCTGGCGCCAGGCCAACAAATACAAGGTGCCGCGCCTGGCTTTCGTCAACAAGATGGACCGCGTGGGCGCGGACTTTTTCCGCGTGCAGCGCCAGATCAGCGAACGTCTCAAAGGCGTGGCTGTGCCGGTGCAGATTCCGGTCGGCGCTGAGGACCACTTCCAGGGCGTCGTCGACCTCGTCAAGATGAAGGCCATCATCTGGGACGACACCAGCCAGGGCCTGCATTTCGAGTATGGCGACATTCCGGCAGACCTGGTGGAGACCGCCAACGAGTGGCGCACCAAGATGATTGAGGCGGCCGCTGAAGCCAATGACGATTTGCTCAACAAATACCTGGCGGGCGAGCCGCTGAGCGAGGACGAAATAAAACAGGGACTGCGCCAGCGAACCATGGCCAACGAGATCGTGCCCATGCTCTGCGGCAGTGCCTTCAAGAACAAGGGCGTGCAAGCCATGCTGGATGCGGTGATCGACTATATGCCGTCACCGGCGGATGTGCCCGCTATCCTGGGCCACACCGAGGACGACGGCGAGGCCGAGCGCCACCCCAAAGACGATGAGCCCTTCTCGGCACTGGCTTTCAAGATCATGACCGACCCCTATGTCGGACAGCTGATTTTCTTTCGCGTGTACTCGGGCGTGATCAAAGCCGGTGACACGGTCTACAACCCTGTCAAGGGCAAGCGCGAGCGCCTGGGCCGCATTCTGCAGATGCACGCCAATGAGCGCAACGAGGTCAAGGAAGTGTGCGCAGGCGACATCGCCGCCGCCGTGGGCCTGAAAGAAGCCACTACCGGCGACACGCTGTGTGACCCGGCCCACGTGATCATCCTGGAGAAAATGGTATTCCCCGAGCCTGTCATTTCACAAGCCGTGGAGCCCAAGACCCAGGCCGACCAGGAAAAGATGGGCATTGCGCTGAACCGCCTCGCGCAGGAGGACCCATCATTTCGTGTGCACACCGACGAAGAGTCTGGCCAGACCATCATCTCGGGCATGGGCGAGCTGCACCTGGAGATATTGGTGGACCGCATGAAGCGCGAGTTCAGCGTGGAAGCCAATGTGGGCAAGCCACAGGTGGCCTACCGGGAGACGATCCGGCAGGCGGTGAACGATGTTGAAGGCAAGTTCATCAAGCAGTCGGGCGGGCGCGGGCAGTACGGGCACGCCGTGCTCAACCTGGAGCCGCAGCCTTCAGGCAAAGGCTATGAGTTCGTCGACGCCATCAAGGGCGGCGTGATTCCGCGCGAATACATTCCGGCCGTCAACAAAGGCATTGTGGAAACGCTCAAGGCCGGCGTGCTGGCGGGCTACCCGGTGGTCGACGTCAAGGCCACGCTGGTGTTCGGCTCCTACCATGATGTCGATTCGAACGAAAACGCCTTTCGCATGGCCGGCTCGCTCGCCTTCAAGGAAGCCATGCGCCGCGCCAAGCCGGTGCTGCTGGAGCCCGTGATGGCGGTCGAGGTTGAAATGCCCGAAGACTTCATGGGCAATGTGATGGGCGACCTCTCATCGCGGCGCGGCATGGTGCAAGGCATGGAAGACATTGCGGGCGGCGGCGGCAAGCTGGTGCGCGCCGAGGTGCCGCTGTCGGAAATGTTCGGCTACTCGACCACCTTGCGCTCACTCACGCAGGGCCGCGCGACCTACACCATGGAGTTCAAGCGCTATGCCGAGGCGCCGGCTGATGTGGCCGCAGCCATCATGCGCGGCAAGGGCGCGTAGCTCCGCGCATGAAGCTCTAACAATTTCACCAGCCTGCTTTATGCGGCTTGCCCATACGGCCAGGCGCGTGCAGCTATGGATTGGCACCAACAATTCAACCCACGCAAGCAGGAATACGCGTGCCAGATATTTAAAACAAGTCCTCGGGCAAAAGGGGGAACGGCCAGAAACCCTCAGATCTCGATCTTGCTGCCCAGTTCCACCACCGAGTTGTTTGGCAGGTTCAGGAAGTCTGCCGCACCGCTGGCGTTGTGGTGCATCTGAGCAAACAGTTTCTCGCGCCAGGGTGCCATGCCGCTGCCGATGGTGGGGATCACCGTGTCGCGCGAGAGGAAATAGCTGGTCGTCATCGACTCCAGCTCGCAGCCCCTGCCCTTGATCTGCTGCAGGGCCTTGGGCAGATCCAGGTCGTTCTTGAAGCCGTAGTGCACATTGACCTGCCAGCAGTCGTGGCCCAGTGATTCAATTTCGAGACGCTTGTTCATGCCGATCCAGGGGATCTCATGGTTGCGCACCGTCACGAACAGATTCTGCTCATGCAACACCTTGTTGTGCTTGAGGTTGTGCAGCAGCGCGTTGGGCACGCTGCCGGGCTCGGCCGTCAGGAATACGGCCGTGCCTTCGACACGGGCCGGCGGGCTGACGAAGACGGCGTCCAGGAAGCTGGGTAAATCGATCGCATCGGCCCGCAGCTTTTCATTGAGCAGGTGCCGCCCTTCCTTCCAGGTGATCATCAGCGTGAAGACCGCACCCCCAATCACCAGCGGGAACCAGCCGCCGGCGAACAGCTTCATGAGGTTGGAGGCGAAGAACGCGAAGTCGACGACAAAGAAAACACCGGTCGCCGCAATGCACAGGCTCAGCGGATACTGCCAGCCGTAACGAATCACGTAAAAAGTCAGGATGGTGGTGATCAGCATGTCGGTGCATACCGCGATGCCGTAAGCGGCCGCCAGGTTGCTGGACGAGCGGAACATCACCACCGCGAGCACGATCGTTATGAAGAGGCCCCAATTGACGAAGGGCATGTAGATCTGGCCGGTGTCGCGCACGCTGGTGTGCTGGATATTGAGGCGCGGCAGATAGCCCATCTGGATGGCCTGCTTGGTCACGCTGAAGGCGCCGGTGATCAGCGCCTGCGAGGCGATCACGGTAGCCATGGTGGCCAGGCCTACCAGCGGCAGCAGCGCCCACTCGGGCGCCATCAGGAAAAACGGGTTCTTCACTGCGGCAGGGTTGCCTATGAGCAGTGCGCCCTGACCGAAGTAATTG
>NZ_JBFUGX010000473.1:0-3246 GCF_056402675.1 Polaromonas sp. P3_C2
GCAGCACTCCATCATGAAATTTGTTGACGAAGCCTTTATTGACATTGCCGCAGGCGATGGCGGGAGTGGCTGCGTCTCCTTCAGCCACGAAAAGTACAAGGAGTTCGGCGGCCCAAACGGTGGCGACGGCGGACGCGGCGGTCATGTGTACGCGGTGGCCGACATCAACCTGAACACGCTGGTGGACTTCCGGTTTTCACGCCGCCACGAGGCCCGTAACGGCCAGCATGGCATGGGTTCCGACATGTTCGGCGCCAAGGGCGACGACATCATCCTGAAGATGCCGGTAGGAACCATCCTGACCGACGGCGAAACCGGGGAAGTACTTTACGAATTGCTGGTTCCCGGTGAACAGGTGCTGATCGCCAAGGGCGGCGACGGCGGCTTCGGCAACCTGCGCTTCAAAAGCTCGACCAACCGCGCGCCACGCAGCAAGACACCCGGCTGGCCCGGCGAGCGAAAAAGCCTCAAGCTCGAACTCAAGGTACTGGCCGACGTCGGCTTGCTGGGCATGCCCAATGCCGGCAAGTCCACCTTCATTTCGGCCGTGTCGAACGCGCGCCCGCGCATTGCAGACTACCCTTTCACCACCCTGCATCCCAACCTCGGCGTGGTACGCGTGGGCCCGGAACAAAGCTTCGTGGTGGCAGATCTTCCCGGCCTGATCGAGGGTGCTTCGGAAGGCGCCGGCCTGGGCCACCTGTTCCTCCGGCATCTGCAGCGCACCCGCCTGCTGTTGCATATTGTCGACATGGCGCCTTTCGATGAAGGCGTGGACCCGGTGGCGCAAGCCAAGGCGATTGTGGGCGAACTCAAGAAATACGACGAAGCCCTTTACGACAAACCACGCTGGCTCGTCCTCAACAAGCTCGACATGGTGGACAAGGACAAACGTGCCGCGCTCGTGAAGGACTTCGTCAAACGCTTCAAGTTCAAGGGCCCCGTCTTCGAAATCTCGGCCTTGACGCGCGAGGGTTGCGAGCAGCTGGTCAAAACCATTTACCAGCATGTGAAGAGCGTCCAGAAAAGCGAGCAGCCGGTGGAAGAGGTTGATCCGCGATTTGCCGAACTGCCGCCGGAATCCCCGTAACGGCCTTTCCCCGCTGATTTTCGGGCAAACGCCGCCGGCATTTGCTATATAAACGATAGCTGCTTGCGCCCGCCCTGATTGGGCTAGAGCCCTAAAATACACTTAAATGCAAGAACAAACCGGCTCCTTGGTCCTGCGCAACGCCAAACGCATCGTGGTGAAGGTGGGCTCCAGCCTGGTCACCAACGAAGGGCGCGGGCTGGATTCCGTGGCCATCGGCCAGTGGTGCGAGCAGCTGGCAGCCCTCGTGAAGGACGGCCGGGAGGTCATCATGGTCAGCAGCGGCGCCATTGCCGAGGGCATGAAACGCCTGGGCTGGGCGACCCGGCCCAAGGCCATCCATGAGCTGCAGGCGGCCGCCGCCGTGGGCCAGATGGGTCTGGTCCAGGTTTATGAAACCAAGCTGCGCGAAAACGGCATCGGCAGCGCCCAGGTCCTGCTGACGCACGCCGACCTGGCCGACCGCGAACGCTACCTCAATGCACGCTCCACCCTGCTGGCGCTGTTGCAGCTTGGCGTAGTACCCGTCATCAACGAAAACGACACCGTCGTCAATGACGAGATCAAGTTTGGCGACAACGACACGCTGGGCGCACTGGTCGCCAACCTGGTGGAAGCCGATGCGCTGGTCATCCTCACCGACCAGCGCGGCCTCTACACCGCTGATCCGCGCAAGGACCCGGCCGCACAGTTTGTGCATGAGGCCAAGGCCGGCGACGCAGCGCTGGAGACCATGGCGGGAGGCGCAGGTTCCAGCATTGGCAAGGGCGGCATGATCACCAAGATCCTGGCCGCCAAACGCGCCGCGGGCTCAGGCGCATCGACAGTTATCGCCTGGGGCCGCGAGCCGCAAGCGCTGGTCCGGCTCACCCGGGGCGAGCCCATCGGCACGCTGCTGGTGGCGCAAACCCAGAAGATGCAGGCCCGCAAGCAATGGATGGCCGATCACCTGCAAATGCGGGGCTCAGTCACCGTGGACGCAGGCGCCGTGGGCAAGGTGCGCGATGAGGGAAAAAGCCTGCTGCCCATCGGCATGACGGCCGTTCAGGGGGAGTTTTCACGCGGCGATGTCATCGCCATCAGGGATCCCGGAGGCGCCGAGATCGCGCGCGGCCTGGCCAATTACTCAAGCGCCGAAGCCCGCATGATCTGCCGCAAGGCATCGTCAGAGTTCGAAAAACTGCTGGGCTACACGGGCGAACCCGAAATGGTTCACCGCACCAACCTGGTATTGAGCCGCTAGGTTTGCCGGGCGCCACGCTGCGGCGTCGCAGCCGCGAGCCCTCGCCTATTCCCGGGTCCTGAAATTCGGGTTCTTCAGCCGCGACACCATCAGGTCCACTGTTTGCACAGGTGCCGCGCTGTCGCAGGCGCCGGCCCTGGCCAAACGGAAAGCATGCTTGGACGGCATATTGCCGAACACCGACTTCCACTCCGGATTGCTGACGTTGGTCCATTTGCCGTCTGAATAGCGGGCATAGGTCTTGAATTCGCCGGTGCTGCAGCGTATGCCTTCGTACATCACATTGCGTGCGCCGCTGGCATTCGAGGCCACGATCACGTAGCGCACGACGCTGTCCTTGTTCGAAATCTGGATGGTCGCAGGGTCCACGCCGTACACCAGCTGGGAATTGGGCGACACCTCAAACGTGACGAGTTTGGTGAGGTCGAAGGCCGGCGGCGCCGAAACGCTGTCTTCTTTCCACTCTTCGGGATCATCCGCCGGGGCCACGGCCCATGATGTACAGCTGATCCCCAGCAAAAGCGTGGCGGCCACAAGGGCGGGTTTGAGATTCATGGTTTGGTTGGTTGGCTGTTCGCATCCAGGCTGGTCTGCGGATCGGGTTCAAAAGTGGCGCCGGGCGGCAATTCAAACGACGCCCCCAGCCGTGTCAGTGGTGCATGAAAGGGCTCGCCAGCGGGCGGAAAACCGCCCTCGCCGGCCTGGCCCGCGTGGTCACGCTGATGCAAGCCCCCGCGCAAATAACGGTTGCGGTGGTCGGGGCGCTGCTCGAAACGCGCGTCCGTGCGCGGAACGAACCGCGACAGCTCGGTCAGGGCCATTTCGTACACGCCGCGCTTGAACTCAACCACCACGTCCAGCGGCACCCAGTAGTCGTTCCAGCGCCAGGCATCGAACTCCGGATGGTCTGTGG
>NZ_JBFUGX010000474.1:0-3245 GCF_056402675.1 Polaromonas sp. P3_C2
GACCAGCATTTCCCCCGCGCCCGTCTCCTGACCATGGACCGGGTCAGCCAGCTCGCGGTGGTGGCTGGCCGCGAAGCCATGGCGCAGGCTGGATGGGGCCCTGAGGGTGGCTTCGCACCCGAGCGTTTCGGCGTCTCGCTGGGCACAGGCAGCGGCGGCGCAGGATCCACGGATGTGGCTTACACGGCATTGCTGGAGCAAAAAGTGGCGCGGCTGCGCCCCATGACGGTCGTGCTGGCCATGCACAACGCCATTGCCGCCCATGTGTCCATGGAGTTCGGGCTGAAGGGCCCCAGCAGCACGGTTTCCAATGCCTGCGCATCGTCGGCCACCTCCATTGGAGAAGCTTTCCGGCAGATCCGCCACGGTTATGCAGACGCCATGCTGGCCGGGGGTTCCGAGGCATTGCTGAACCGCGGCACCATCAAGGCCTGGCAAGCCATGCACACGCTGGCCAAGCCCCATGCCGACGGCACCGAAACCTCGTGCCGTCCATTTTCGGTTGACCGCTCCGGTCTGGTGCTGGCCGAAGGCGCCGCCATGTTGGTCCTGGAAGAATGGGAAAGCGCCAAACGGCGCGGCGCCAATATCCTGGCCGAACTTTGCGGCTACGCATCCACCACCGACGCCCATCACCTGACGCAGCCCGACGCCCAGGGGCAATCACTCGCCATGACGCTGGCGCTGAAAGACGCGGGACTGCAGGCCGCCGACATCGGTTACCTCAATGCCCACGGAACCGCCACCGATGTCGGTGATGTCATCGAAACCAGCGCCATCAAGCTGGCCTTCAAGGACCTGGCCGGGCGCCTGCCCATCAGCTCCAGCAAAGGGGTGCACGGGCACGCCATGGGCGCTGCGGGGGCGATGGAATTCATTGCGAGTGTGATGGCACTGCGCGCGGGGCAACTGCCGCCAACGGCCTTCCTGGTGAACCCAGACCCGCGTTGTGACCTGGACTACATACCGCTGGCGGCACGCGATGCCAAGGGCCTGCGCGCGGTGATGTCCAACTCGTTTGCCTTTGGCGGCTCCAACGCCGTGCTGGTGGCGAAGTCCGCCTGAGGGCGACCACCCTCCGAAGAAAAGCCGGCCGGGCTCCCCCAATACCCAATACCCAATACCCAATACCGGCGGATATCAGTGGATCAACTCGCAGCGCGGATTTTTTTCACCAGGGCCGTCGTCGAATAGCCATCCACAAACGGGATCGCCCGGGCGCTGCCGCCATACGCCTTGACCACCGCGGTCTCTGYCAGCTTGTCCATGTCGTAGTCTCCGCCCTTCACCAGCAGATCCGGCTGGAGCTCACGGATCAGCTCCAGCGGCGTGTCTTCGTCAAACCAGGTGACCAGGCTCACCGACTCCAGCGCAGCCATCATGGCGGCGCGGTCGTGWTCGTTGTTGAGCGGCCGGTCAGGGCCCTTGCCCAGCCGCCGTGCCGAGGCATCGGTGTTCAGCGCCACCACCAGGCTTGCGCCCAGCGCGCGTGCGTCGGCCAGGTAGGTGGCATGCCCGCGGTGCAAGACATCAAACACCCCATTGGTAAAGACAATGGGATGTGGCATTGAAGCAAGCCGCTGCCGCGCTTCTTCGCGGGGGACTATTTTTTGCAGGAAGTGGGTAGAGGAGGGGGTAGGGGGCTCGCTGGGCATCCCGCCACTTTAACGGAAGGCCCGGGTTACCACCCGGCTTCTGCCGCCCGAGGCACCCGGCCAGCGGACGTCGTGCATCAGGCGCCGGCAGGTGCCGGCTTGGCGGCGATGGACTCCGCCAGTTCCTTGGCAATTTCCTTGCGGTAGCGGTTCAGTTCCTGCACGGTCTTGAAGCTCTGGTTCAACAGCAGRCTCAGGTTGTGCAGGATGCGTTCGACCACCTTGCCCTCCCACACCGCGTCAAACTTGATCTGCGTGTCGAGCCAGTGCTCCAGCCACTCGGGGTTGGGCAGGCGGCTCTGGATGGTGTCGCGCGGAAAAAGGCTTTTGTTCACATGCAGGTTGGTCGGGTGCAGCGCCTGGGCGGTACGGCGTGCGCTGGCCATCAGCACGCCCACCTTGGTGAAGGCGGACTTGGCTTCATTGCCGAAGTTGTTGATGGCGCGCTTCATGTAGCGCAGGTAAGCGCCACCATGGCGGGCTTCGTCCTGGCTCAGCTGGGTATAAATCTGCTTGATGACAGGTTCGGTATGCCATTCGCTGGCGCGGCGGTACCAGTGGTTCAGGCGGATCTCGCCGCAGAAATGCAGCATCAGCGTTTCCAGCGCGGGTGCGGGTTCGAACTCGAAACGCACTTCGTGCAATTCTTTTTCCGTGGGAGCGAGGTCCGGGCGGAAGCGCTTGAGGTATTCCATCAACACCAGCGAGTGTTTTTGCTCTTCAAAAAACCAGATGGACATGAAGGCCGAGAAATCGCTGTCGTCCTTGTTGTCGCGCAGGAACATTTCCGTGGCGGGCAGCGCAGACCAGTCCGTGATGGCATTCATCTTGATGGTCTGGGCCTGCTCGTCGGTCAGCTTGGACGCGTCAAAACTTGCCCATGGAATGTCCTTGTCCATGTCCCAGCGGACGGATTCAAGTTGTTTGAACAGTTCGGGATAAAGCATGAGAACTCCTTCGCAAGGGATATGCAGATATATCTGCCTCGGATGTCCTGCGGGAGCATCCTGGGTACTTGTAACGATTTTAGGCGGCTAATGTGACAACGGGCGACTTATGCGCTATTTACCGGCAAATCAGGGTAATTCGGACCCCATTCCGGCGTGTTGGACCACACAAGTGCTCTTTTTCGGACTGCATTGTGCCAAATAAAGCCATGCAGACCCTGGATAGTCCGGGGCTGAATTCCCGCTGAATCCATTCACCGCGATACGGGCGTATCGTCAGGGCATGTTGTGAAACATGTATGACAGCGCCAGAATAAACCTGAATCAGCCCGATCACCAGCCCGCGAGTTTAGCCAATGACCGCCACTGCCATCTCTTGCGCCCCCCGCCGGGCGGCCCAGTTCCTTTTGCTGATCATGCTGGCTGCCCCTGCGCTGCTGGCCTCCGGCGGCGCGCTGGCAGCGCCACCGGCACCTGCCGTAGCGTCCGCCGGCCCCGCACCGGCAACCTGCCCCGCGCTGCTGCAGCAGACGTTTTTACGGTTGCAAGACGAAAGGCCGCAGACGCTCTGCCAATACAGCGGACAAGTGGTGGTCGTGGTCAACACTGCCAGCTTCTGCGGCTTTACCCCGCAGTACCAGGG
>NZ_JBFUGX010000475.1:0-3239 GCF_056402675.1 Polaromonas sp. P3_C2
TTTGTGGGCTGCTCAGGAAGGCTTGGCACCGGTAGCGCCCTTCTCGCCCTCCGCGCTTTTTGCATTCTCCGAAATGCTCACGCGGGTATGCACCACACGCTGCGGGTACGGAATTTCGATGCCGTGCGAACGCAGCGACTCCAGGACGGCGAGGTTGACACGCGAGCGCAGGTTCTGCTGGCCGTTTTCGGGATCAACCATCCAGTAGTTGAGCGTGAACTCGAGCCCGTCGACGCCAAAGTGGGTCAGATTGACGCTGGGGCCAGGGTCGCGCAGCACACGGTCCTGCTTGAGCGCGGCTTCACTGAGCAGGCCCATCACCAGCTCGACGTCGCTGTCATAGCTCACCGACACCACGGTGGACTGCAGCACCTGCGTATCGCTGAGCGAGAGGTTTTCAACACGGCTGCTGATGAACATCTCGTTGGGCACGATGGATTCGCGCCCGGACGGTGCACGCACCACGGTGTAGCGCGCATTGATATCGGTAATGCGCCCTTCAAAGGTGTCCACCCGCACGTTGTCACCGATGCGCACACTGCGCTCGGCCAGCATGACAAAGCCGCTCACGTAGTTGGCCGCCAGCTTCTGCAGGCCAAAGCCCACACCCACGCCTACCGCGCCGCCCAGCACCGACAACGCCCTGAGGTCAATGCCCACCGACGACAGCGCCAGCATCAGGCCGACAAACATCAGCATGGCACGCACCGCATTGCTGACAGCCTTGCGCAGGGAGAGCTCGTTGCCGGTGGCCGAACGCAGCAGGCGCGCCTCGATGGCCGAAGATATCCACAAGGTGATCAGCAGCACCACACCGGCTGTCACCGCGCCTTCAAGCATGGTGCGCACCGACAACGTCGAGTTGCCGACCTTCCACTTGATGTCGTCGAGCTCGTCAAGTATCACAGGCAAGAAGCCGCTGACCCACAGCACCATGGCGATCCAGGCCAGCCAGGAGATGGTGCGCTCCAGGGCCCGCACCAGCGGTGCGTCCTTGAAGGCCACCTGCAGCACCTTGACCCCCAGGCGGATCACCGCCAGCGACAGCAGCACGGGAATGGCTACCTTGAATACCGCCAACGGAAAGGTCCTCGCCAAAAGGACCTGCACCGCATTGGCAAAGAAAAGCAGCAGCAGCGGAAACAGCACGCCGTCAATCACGCGCCGCCCGAAAAGGATGGAAGTCCCATCGACCGCCATACGTGCGCGGCCCGCCATGCGCACCACCAGCCAGGCCAGCAACGCGCAGGAAATCAGCGCGGCCAGCTCCGTGAGGGCGGTAGGCTGGGCCAGTGCCGCAAACCAGTCATCCAGCGCATCAATGCGGACGGGAGGAGCAGAACGGGTCGTCAGGGCGCCGGCGCTGGCCATTGGGGTTTCCTTTTTTCGATGAAGGCCTGCACACCTTCCTGTGCCGTGGCATGGGCCATGTTGCAGGCCATGGACTGGCCCGCCAATTGGTAGGCGGCCTCGATGCCGGTTTCACGTTGCTGGTAAAAAAGCTCCTTGCCCATGGCGAGTGCTTCGCGCGGTTTGGACAGGAGCGACTGCAAGAGTTTTTCGACTTCGGCGTCCAGCGAATCCAGCGGCACGACACGGTTGACCAGCCCGCGCACGCGCGCTTCGTCGGCCGTGATGAAGTCTCCCGTCATCAGCATTTCCATGGCCTGCTTGGCGGGCATGTTGCGCACCAGCGGCACGCTGGGCGTGGCGCAAAAGAGGCCCACATCGATGCCATTCACGCCAAAAGTCGCATTGCTGGAGGCCACCGCCAGATCACATTGGGCCACCAGCTGGCACCCGGCCGCGGTGGCCAGGCCCTGCACTTGCGCAATCACCGGTACCGGCAGCCTCTGGATGCTGAGCATCATGCGTGTGCACTGCGCAAAGAGTTTCTGGTAATAGGCCAGCTCAGGCCGGGCCCGCATGTCCTTGAGGTTGTGGCCGGCACAAAAAGCCTTGCCCTCGGCGGAGATGACCACCGCTCGCGCCGAGCTGTCGGCCGCGATCGAATCCAGCGCAGCCTGCAATGCAGACAGCACGTCTTCACTGAGCGTATTAAAAGTGGCCGCCCGGTTCAGCACCAGGCGGTGGACACCGCGCGCGTCATGCGTGTGAAGCACGGGAGCCGAAAGCTCAGCAGATACGGCACTCATGAATGCCCTACAAATCGGCCAGGACGCGAATATGCGCTTCCACGCTGCGCGCCAGCGCATTCAGGTTGTAGCCACCTTCAAGCGACGAGACGATACGGCCTTGCGAATGGCGCCTGGCGACGTCCTTCAGGCGCTGGGTGATCCAGGCGTAGTCCTGCTCGACCAGTCCCATCTGGCCCAGGTCGTCGTCGCGGTGCGCATCAAAACCGGCGCTGATGAAAATCATCTCGGGCTTGAATTCTTCCAGACGCGGAATCCACGCCGCTTCTATCAACTCACGCACCGCCATGCCCTTGGTATAGGCCGGCACGGGCAGATTGAGCATGTTGCCAGCGTGGTTTTCGGTGCCGGTATAAGGGTAAAACGGGTGCTGGAAAAAGCTGACCATCAGAACACGGTCGTCGCCGCTGAGGATGTCCTCGGTGCCGTTGCCGTGGTGCACGTCGAAGTCGACAATCGCCACGCGCTTGAGGCCGTGGCGCTCCAGCGCATATTTGGCAGCAACGGCGATGCTGTTGAAAACGCAAAATCCCATGGACCGGTTGTGGCAGGCGTGGTGGCCCGGCGGGCGCACCGCGCAAAACGCGTTCTCAAGCTCGCCGGACATCACGGCGTCGGTGGCCGCCAGCACGGCGCCGGTCGCACGCAGGGCGGCGTTCCAGGTGTGCGCATTGAGCGCGGTATCGGGGTCAATCTGCGCATAGGCCGGCCCGCCGGCCCTGATGTCATCGACCAGGCTGTCGCTCAGGCCGCGGATCGCCGCCACCATCATGCGGTCGTGCGCCAGCTCAATGTCGCCCAGCGCTGCCAGGGGGGCCTCGCGCGCGTCCAGGGCGTCCTTGACGCCGGTCGCCAGCAACCAGTCGTCAATGGCGTCGAGCCGCTCCGGACATTCCGGGTGGCCGGGGCCCATCTCATGCTTGCGGCAATCTGCGTGCGTGAAATAACCAGTCGCGTTCATGGGGGAAATAATTTGTAAAAAATTACGGTATGGTTGGCACCATGAAAGTCACAGAAAAACTCCAGGCACTTCTTGATCAGCTTAACACGGTCATCGTCGGAAAACCGGCGCAGGTACAGGAC
>NZ_JBFUGX010000476.1:0-3231 GCF_056402675.1 Polaromonas sp. P3_C2
ACATCAGTGTCTTCGATGCGAAGAACGAAGTCACCGCCGGTGGCGCGCGCAAAAGCCCAAGGGTAAAGCGCTGAGCGAATATTGCCGAGGTGGATGAATCCGGTCGGGGAAGGAGCGAAGCGGGTTCTTGTCTTTTGGGTCATTGAGGCAGTCATGCAGTCATACGATAAGGCTCAGGCCGCGGGACAGGTCGGCCTTGATGTCGTCTACGTGGTCGAGCCCGACGGCCACGCGAACCAGGCCCTGGCCTATGCCGGCGGCCTGGCGCTGCTCTTCGCTGAGGCGCCCGTGCGACGTGGTGGCGGAATGGCTGATGATGGTCTTGGTGTCGCCCAGGTTGGTCGCAATGCTGAGCACCTGCGTGCTGTTGATCACCTTGAAGGCATTGGCGCGTGCCGCTTCCGGCGTGTCGCCAAGCACGTCAAACGACAGCACCGCGCCACCCAGTCCCGATTGCTGGCGCATGGCCAGCTCATGCTGGGGATGCGATTCAAGACCAGGGTAATAAACGCGCGCAACCGCGGGCTGCGTTTCGAGCCACTTTGCGACAGCCAGCGCATTTGCGCTCTGTGCCTGCATGCGGATGTTCAATGTCTCCAGGCCCTTGAGCACGACCCAGGCGTTGAAGGGCGCGAGCGTCATGCCGGCGGTGCGCACGATCGGGCCGAACACGTCGACGATGAGTTTGGACGAGCCGCAGAGCGCACCCGCCATCACACGGCCTTGGCCGTCGAGGTACTTGGTGCCCGAATGCATGATGAGGTCAGCGCCGAATTCCACCGGCCGCTGCAGGGCCGGTGAGCAAAAGCAGTTGTCCACCGCGAGCAAGGCGCCCACGCTGTGCGCAAGATCAGCCAGCGCCCGGATGTCGCAGACTTCGGTCAGCGGATTGGTCGGTGTTTCAGCAAACAGCAGCTTGGTGCCGGGTCGCAATGCGGCCTTCCACTCGCTCACGTCGGTCTGCGACACAAACGTGGTTTCAACGCCGAACTTCCCGAACTCGCGGCCTATCAGGGCGATCGTCGAGCCAAACATGGAACGCGAGCAGATGACGTGGTCGCCGGATTTCAACAAGCCCATGCACATCATCAGGATGGCGCCCATACCGGTCGAGGCGCCGATGGCGGCTTCGGTGCCCTCCATCGCGGCCAGGCGGCGCTCAAAGCTGGTGACCGTCGGGTTGGACGTGCGGCCGTAGGTATAGCCCTCCGTAGGGTCGGCAAAGCGCCGCGCCGAGGTCTCGGCATCGGGTTGCACAAAGCCGCTGGTCAGGTACAGCGCTTCGGAGTTTTCACCGTGCTGGCTGGGCTCCAGCGCGACGCGCACGGCCAGCGTATCGCGGTGCAGGTTGCCGGGCAATTGTTTTTTCGTCATGGGCTCAGGCTTCTTGCGGATTGGGCAGCGCCAGGCGGGACACATCCACATCGCTGTCTTCACCGATTTTCTCGGCGGTGTCGCCACGCTGCGAATTCATCGCCGCGATGGTCTCTGCGGTCACGTCGCCCGTGATGTAAACGCCGTCAAAGCAGGAGGCGTCAAAGCCGTCGAGCTTGCTGTTGAGTGAGCCGATGGCGCGCTTCATGCCTTCCACGTCCTGGTAGATCAGCGCGTCGCAACCAATGACTTCACGGATTTCTTCAATCGTGCGGCCATGGGCCACCAGCTCATCTGGCGTAGGCATGTCGATGCCGTATACGTTGGGATAGCGTACCGGCGGCGCCGCGCTGGCCAAATACACCTTGCGCGCGCCGGCGTCACGCGCCATCTGCACGATCTCACGGCTGGTGGTGCCGCGCACGATGGAGTCATCCACCAGCAACACGTTGCGGCCCTTGAATTCGCTGGCAATCACATTGAGCTTCTGGCGCACGGACTTCTTGCGCACGCCCTGCCCCGGCATGATGAAGGTACGGCCGACGTAGCGGTTCTTGACGAAACCTTCGCGATACGGAATGCCCAGCAGGTGTGCCAGCTGCGTGGCGCTGGGGCGGCTGGATTCGGGGATCGGAATGATCACATCGATCTCGCTGGGTGGCACGGTGGAGACCACGCGCTTGGCCAGCGTCTCGCCCAGGTTCAGGCGGGCCTGGTAGACCGAGATGCCGTCCAGAACCGAGTCGGGGCGCGCCAGGTAGACGAATTCAAAGATGCAGGGATTGAGCTTGGCATTGGGTGCGCATTGCTCGGCATGCRCCACACCTTCCATGTCCACATACACGGCTTCGCCGGGCGCGATGTCGCGCTCGAACTGGTGCGAGGTGCCTTCCAGGGCCACCGACTCGCTGGCCACCATGACGGTGGTGCCGTTTTCATTCTCGCCGCGGCCAATGCACAGCGGGCGGATGCCGAACGGGTCGCGAAACGCCAGCAGGCCGTGGCCTGCGATCAGCGCGACGACGGCATAAGAGCCCTTCACACGCTTGTGCACGCCGCGCACTGCGGCAAACACATCAACCGGCTTGAGCGGCAGGCCGCGTGTGGTTTTTTCAAGCTCATGCGCCAGCACGTTGAGCAGCACTTCAGAGTCGCTGTCGGTGTTGATGTGGCGGTGGTCGGTATTGAAGAGCTCGGCCTTGAGCTCGGCCGCATTGGTCAGGTTGCCGTTATGCGACAGCACCAGGCCGAAGGGCGCGTTGACGTAGAACGGCTGGGCTTCGTCTTCGCTGTAGGCGTTGCCTGCCGTGGGGTAGCGCACCTGGCCCAGGCCCACCGTGCCCGGTAGCGCGCGCATGTTGCGGGTGCGAAAGACGTCGCGCACCATGCCCTTGGCCTTGTGCATGTAGAACTTGCGCCCCTGCTGTGTGACGATGCCCGCGGCATCCTGGCCGCGATGCTGCAAAAGCAGCAGGCCGTCATAAATCAGTTGATTGACCGGGGCTTTGCTGACGACGCCGACTATCCCGCACATGGTGTTCCGATCATGATGAGTTGACTCTTCAAAGTTAAATTAAATACTTGGCAAACTGTTCGGGCAATACCGGCTTCAGGGCTTTGAGCGTGGCCGTCAACACCGGCGCGCCCTTTGATTCCCGCCACCAACTGCTGGACTTCAGCGCCGTCATATCGATCACAACGGTCGCGGCCAGCAGCAAAACAATTCCGCGCAACGCACCAAAAGCGGCTCCGAATACTCTGTCCACAGGCGCCAGGCCGACGGCAGCCACCAGCTTCTTCACCACAAAGGCCAGCAACCCTGCCGCGAACACGGCGGCGATAAAGATCAGCACAAAC
>NZ_JBFUGX010000477.1:0-3231 GCF_056402675.1 Polaromonas sp. P3_C2
CTTGCCGCCCATGCCGGCGCCGGGCGCGTCGCCCGGCAGCACCACGCTGGCGCCGTCCTTCAGGCGGTCGGCGCCTTCGGTGATCACGCGCTCACCGGCCTTCAGCCCGGAGGTGATCACGATTTTTTCGGCTGTGGCCTGGCCGCGCTGCACTGGCCGCAGGGACACCGTACGGTCGGCGGCGTTCAGCACATAAACGTAGTCCCCGGTGCTGCCCAGGCGTACGGCGGTGACGGGCACCACCACCGCGTCTTCCAGTGTTTTGACCTGCAGCTGCACGTTCACGAACTGGCTGGGGAACAGCGTGAGCTTGCTGTTGGCAAAGCGCGCCTTGGCCCGGACGGTGCCGGTGGTGGTGTCCACCTGGTTGTCGAGCGAGGCAAAAACGCCGGTATCGAGGGTGGCGGTGCGCGTGCGGTCCAGCGCAACGACTTTCATGGCAGTGCTTCCAGCGGCGTTTTGCTGCAGCTCGCCCGCCCGGTCCTGCGGGACGGAGAAGACCACGTCAATCGGGCTGACCTGGGTAATCAGCGCAATGCCGTTGGCGTCGCTGTTGCTCACCACATTGCCGATGTCCACAGTGCGCAGGCCCACGCGCCCGCTGACGGGCGCCACCACGCGGGTGTAGCCCAGGTTGAGTCGCGCTGTGCCTTCATTGGCCTTGTCGATGACGACTGTGCCTTCCAGCTGCTTGACCAGTGCAGCCTGCGTGTCGACTTCCTGCCGTGCAATCGAGTCCTGCTCGAGCAGGGTCTTGAAGCGCTGCAGGGTGACGCGGGCGCTGTCAAGTTGCGCCTCGTCGCGCTGGCGCTGGCCCACGGCCTGCATCAGCGCCATTTCAAACTGGCGCGGGTCGATGGTGGCCAGAAGTTCACCGGCCTTGACCATCTGGCCTTCCTTGAACAAAACCTTTTCCATCACGCCGGAAACCTGTGGCCGCACCCTGACCGTGGCCTGGGGAGTGACGGTGCCCAAGGCTTCCAGGACGATCGGGATGCTGGCCTTCTCGGCCGTGGCGACGCCTACCGTGGTGGCTGGTGCACCGCGCCTGAAGGCTCCGCCAGGACCGCCCGGGCCGCCGCCCGTCTGGGTGTCTGTGGAAGGGTGGGTCAGGTGCCAGGCCAGCCAGCCGGTGCCGGCCAGTGCCAGCACGGCGATCACGCTGCCGATGATGGACGCGCGGCGGCTTAGTCTTCTACGGGATGGGGTAGGGGCGCCGCTTTCCGGCGTCTCGGCTTTCGGGTCCATCAGCTGTCCTTGGTGCCCGCTGCGCCAGACGGGCCGGCACAGCATTTTTTTGTGTTTGATGGTGATTCATGCGCCGGCAGCCAAAGCCCTCGGGTCCACCTGACGGCGCTCAATAATTATCACTGCAAGCCTCGGCGGCGCAGATAAAGCGCCTGAAAGAGGCGCGTAAATATCCGGTAAAGCGGCGATTGGCCTACACGACTTCGGGCAATAACAGGTGCGGGGCTTGAGTTTGCCGATTGCTATCGTTTTAATAGCTGCTTGCGCCTGTTGCTATTGGGCTGCAGCCATTCTTTCCAGATTCCGGTATTTAGCCCAGCAGCGCCGCCGCTTCGGCGAAGGACGGCATGCCATCGATGGCGCCGTGCCGCGTGACCGACAGTGCGGCAGCCGCATTGGCCCACTGCATGGCAGCAGGCAGCATTTCTCCGCGTGCCAGCGCGGCGGCCAGCGCGCCGGTGAAGGTGTCGCCCGCGCCTATGGTGTCGCGCACGGCCATGCGGCGGCCCGGCAGTGAAACGGGCGGCTTGCCGGCCTGGAAGAGCCGGCAGCCGGAAGCGCCCAGCGTGACGAGCACGGCGCGTGTACCACGGTTGAGCAACTGCAGGGCAGCGTCGTCCACCGAACCGGCATGCGCTGCACCGGCCAGCAGGTAGAGTTCGTTTTCATTGGGAGTCAGCACATCGACCAGCGCCAGAAGTTCGTCAGGCAGCGGTCGCGCAGGTGCGGGGTTCAGGATGGTGATGGCCCCTGCGCCGCGGGCCAGACGAAAGGCTTCCAGCGTGGCGTCTGCAGGCACTTCGCACGAAGCCATCACGACGCGGCAAGCGCCCAGTACCTCATGCGCTGCCTGCGCATGGCGCGCAGCCAGGCCGGTGCCGGCACCGGGATACACCGCAATGCTGTTGTCGCCGTCCTCGTAGACGAGGATTTGCGCAACACCGCTGCGCTCATCGGCTACCTGTTCGACGTGCGTGGTGACGACGCCTTCCTCATGCCAAAGCTTCATCCCCATGCGTCCGAAGTCGTCGTCCCCGATACGTGCGATCAGTGCCACGCGCGCACCCTGTCGGGCAGCAGCCACTGCCGCATTGCTGCCCTTGCCGCCCGGGCTGATGCTGAAATCGCTGGCCATCAGCGTTTCCCCGCGCGCGATGGGCCGCTCGACGCGGGAGATCAGGTCGGCGTTCCAGCTGGCAACGCAAACGACACTGGCGTCTTCGTTGGCCCTGGCGCTCATTTATTTGGCTCCATAGCCCATGGTTTGCGGCAGCCACAGCACAATTTGGGGAAAACACGTCATGGCCAGCAACAGCAGCAGCAGCATGACGAGGAAAGGCCAGCCTTCCTTCATCATTTCGCCGATGGGAATGCCGGTAAGGGCTTTCGTCACGAACAGCAGCATGCCGAAGGGCGGGTGGATCAGCCCGATCATCATATTGAGCACGACCAGCACGCCGAAGTGCACCAGGTCCACGCCCAGCAGCTTGGCCGCCGGCAGCAGCATGGGCACAAACACCAGCAGCAGCACTGACACATCGAGGAAGCAGCCGAGCACCAGGAACATGACGTTCACCATCAGCAAAAAGCCGATCTGCGAAAAATGCATGCTGTCGACCCACGCGGCCATGGCCTGCGGCACGCCTTCGGCGGTGAAGGCGTAGTTGAGCATGAAGGAGCCGGCCAGGATCATGGTGATCACCGCGCTGGCGCGTGTGGATTCCATCACCACGACCCAGAAGCTGCGCCACGTCAATGCGCGGAACACCAGCGCCGCCAGGATCAATGCATGCAGCGCGGCCACGGCGGCGGCTTCGGTCGGCGTGAAGATGCCGGAGTAAATGCCGCCCAGCAGCACGATGGGCATCGACAACGGCAGTGCACCACGAAAGATCAGGCCGGCCCATTCCGAGCGTGGCACAGGTTCGTCGCGCGGCATGTTGCGCTTTTTGGCGATGACCGCGACCACGCCCATCATCAGCC
>NZ_JBFUGX010000478.1:0-3229 GCF_056402675.1 Polaromonas sp. P3_C2
GCCTTGGGGCCGATCTTGCTGAAGTCGATTTTTTCAAACAATCCTTCATCGCAACCGCGCTGCACATCGGGCGCTTCGACCTCGACCACATCCCAGGTGACTTTTTTCGTCTCGACCATGGCTTTGATCTTGGCCTGCTCGCCGTTGTATTCCACGGCAACAACTTTGGTACCTGCTTTTTCGAAGGGCTCGTAGTAGGCCTTTTTCTGCGCATTGGCATTGGCGCCGCCGAAGTTGACGACAGTGATCTGCTGCTGCGCGAACGCGGGTACGGCCAGGCACGAAGCCATGGCAAGGGCAATGATGTTTTTCTTCATGGTGCTATTTCCTCGGTGGTTGATAAAGGCAGAAGGGAACGTTGAAAATGGTGAAAAGAGAAAGCGGTTACACCGCATAAATCCGCGTAAATTCGGGCGGAAATTCGAGGTGCACCGCTTCGCCCGGTTGCGGCGGCGGCTGGCCGTTCAACAGGGTGAGCGGCAGCTTGACTGTCGCTTCCGGCTGGCCGGCGCCGATGTCGCACAACAGCCGCAGGTGGTCGCCGAAATAGATGATGCGAGCCACGCGGGCCGGTAGCACGCCGGCAGATGAAGCCGGTACCTGGCGGTGCAGCACAATGCGCTCCGGCCGGATATAGGCTTCGACCTGCGCGCCATCAGCCGCCTGATTCACGTTGGTGCCGCCCAGAACGCGGCCATCCGGCAATTCGATGCCTGTGGCATTTCCCTTGCCTTTGAGTACCGTGCTGTCTCCGACGAAACCGGCAACAAAACGGTTGGAGGGCGTTTCATACAGCGCCTCTACAGGCGCCAGCTGCTGGATCGCGCCGTCGTTGAAAACAGCTACTCGGTCGCTCATCGTCAAGGCTTCCCCCTGGTCGTGCGTGACATAGACAAACGTGACGCCTAGCTGCTTGTGCAACTCCTTCAGCTCGATCTGCATGTGCTCGCGCAGCTGCTTGTCGAGTGCGCCCAGCGGTTCGTCCATCAACACCAGCTGGGGCTCGAACACCAGGGCCCGTGCCAGGGCAACGCGCTGCTGCTGGCCACCCGACAGCTGCCCGGGCAGGCGGTCCGACATGCCCGACAGGCGAACCATATCGAGCGCACGCTGTACGCGGCTGGCCTGGTCGCTTTTTGACACCTTGCGCACCGTGAGCGGATAGGCCACGTTCTGGCCCACCGTGAGATGCGGAAACAGCGCATAGTTCTGGAACACCATGCCGAAGTTGCGTTTGTGCGGCGGTGTGCCGGTGATTTGCGAGCCGTTGAGGAAAATTTCCCCGGCGGTCGGCGACTCAAAGCCGGCCAGCATCATCAGCGTGGTGGTTTTCCCCGAGCCGGAGGGGCCGAGCAGGCTCAGGAATTCCCCGCGATGAATGTCGAGGTCGAGTTGCTGCACGACAAGCTGTTCGCCGTCATAGGTTTTCTGCACGCCTGAGAAGCGCACAAGGACATCGTTATCAGTCATCGTTTTTCCTGAGCTGTCCACGGAGATCAGCGCGATGCGGCGAGGCTGTCGGCCAGGATTTGCAGGCCCTCGTCCAGCAAGGCGTCTGACGCCGTGAGGGGAACCAGAATCCTGATCACGTTACCGTAGGTGCCGCATGAGAGCAATATCAATCCGCGCCGGGCGGCTTCGGCCACCACGCGTTTGGTCAGCGCCGCATCGGGACGGGCTGGGTTGCCGTTTTCAAAAAGCTCTATGGCCACCATGGCGCCAAGGCCCCGCACGTCGCCGATAGAGGTTTCTTTTTTCGCAATGGCGTGCAGGCCTTTGACCAGATGGGCGCCCAGCGTTTTGCTGCGCGCCAGGAGTTTTTCTTTCTCAAAGGCCTTGAGCACGGCCAGCGCTGCCGCACAACCGATGGGGCTGCCGGCGTAGGTGCCGCCCAGGCCGCCCGGGCCGGGTGCATCCATGACCTCGGCGCGGCCGACCAGGCCTGATATGGGAAAGCCACCCGCCATGGACTTGGCGATGGCGATCAGGTCGGGCGCCACGGGCCACTGTTCACTGGCATACCAGGTGCCTGTGCGCCCGGCGCCGGTCTGGACTTCGTCTGCGATCAGCAAAATGCCGTGCCGGTCGGCAAGCGCCTTCAGGCGGCTGATGAACTCCGGCGGAGCGATGTAGAAACCCCCCTCACCCTGCACCGGTTCGATGATGAAGGCTGCCACGCGCTCGGGTTCGACGTCGTTTTTGAGAATCTGTTCAACCGAGTGCAACGCCTGGTCGATGCTCACGCCGTGCAGCGCGTTGGGGTATTCGGCATGGAACACTTCGCCGGGAAAGGGGCCGAACCCCAGCTTGTAGGGCGCCACCTTGCCGGTCATGCCCAGTGTCATGTTGGTCCGGCCGTGGTAGCCGCCGGTAAAGGCAATGATGCCGGGGCGCTTGGTGTAAGACCGCGCCACCTTGACCGCGTTCTCGACCGCTTCGGCGCCTGTGGTCAGCAGCAGGGTCTTTTTGGCGAAATTTCCGGGTGCCAGTGCATTGAGCTTCTCGGCCAGTTCAACGTAAGGCTCATAAGCGACGACCTGAAAGCAGGTGTGCGTGTAGAGGTCGAGCTGGGCCTTGACGGCGGCAATGACTTCGGTATGCAGGTGGCCGGTGTTGAGCACGGCGATGCCGCCGGCGAAGTCGATATAGCGGCGGCCTTCAACGTCCCATAGTTCGGCGTTTTTTGCCCGGCTAACGAAAATTTCGTGGGCTTGGCCTACGCCGCGTGTCACGGCGGCTTGGCGGCGGGCCATCAGGGCGGCGTTGCTGGAAGTCTGGTTTGGCTGCATGGTGAAGGTGATTTCTGGAATTCTGGATTGAGGAAGGAGATGAGCGGACTTTAGAAGTCGGGGCAAGGGCCGTCCATGTACACCGCCGCGCTGTTTTCGACACACTGTGCGGGTCTAGAATCCTGTACATGGATTCCCCAACCCGGTGCATGGGCATTGCGATGCACAATCTGCCCTTTTTGGTTTTTTGATGCTCACACTTCGCCCGGAACTGCAGACCCCCCTGGTGAGCCAGATCGTTGACGGCCTGCGCGGGATGATTGCCGGGCAAGCGCTGAAACCGGGCGTCAAGCTGCCGTCCATCCGCGGTTTTGCCGCCATGCACGGCGTCAGCGTCTTCACGGTGGTAGAGGCGTACGACCGCCTTGTGGCCCAGGGGTGGCTCGTTTCCCGGGCCAATGCCGGGTTTTTCGTCAAGCGCAGGGGCGATGATGGTGCAT
>NZ_JBFUGX010000479.1:0-3221 GCF_056402675.1 Polaromonas sp. P3_C2
TCTGATCGCCTTGGGCGAGTTCGAGGGCGGTAGGTAAAGAAGGCGTCGTGCTGAAGGACTGCGCGTGGGACTGCCAGTCCTCTGCGTAGTTGCTTGGCATGCTTCTGGGCAACCTTTCCTCCATATCAATTGAATGCACATCCGTTGAGAATCGCCTGCGTGGGCTTGCCTGGGTCGGGGAAATCCACCGTCGGCAGGCATCTTGCCCGAAGAATGGGGTTGCGGTTCATTGACTCGGATCAGGTGATAGAACAACGTATCGGTTGCTCTATCCGTGAGTTTTTTGAGCGCGAAGGTGAAGACGCATTTCGCGACATCGAGCAGCTGGTCATCGATGAGTTGACTCAGGGTGAGGTTTGCGTACTCTCCAGCGGCGGCGGGGCTGTGCTGCGCCCCGCCAACCGGCAACATCTTCGGGAGCGGGCGCAGGTGGTTTACCTGCATTCCATCCCCGAAGAGGTTTTTCGCCGTTTGCGGCATGACCAGAACCGCCCCTTGCTTCAGGTGGCCGATCCGCTGGCGCGGCTCAGGGATCTTTACGCCGCCCGTGACGCCCTCTATCGGGAAACGGCACACTATGTCATTGAAACAGGCCGCCCTTCAGTCTCTACGCTGGTCAACATGATCCTGATGCAGCTGGAGCTGGCAGGCGTGATGGCTCCGCCTCCCGACCGGCCATAACCATTGGCAAGCCTTGGAAAGGGTGGAAGCCTCTACACTTCTTCCATGCAAGAAAATTCCTCTTCCGCCGTTGCGACAATCCGGATTGATCTGGCCGAACGCAGCTATCCGATCGTCATTGGCAGCGGGCTTCTGGGAAGCAGCAATACCTATCAGGACGTGCCCAAAGCGGCGACGGCGCTGGTGGTGTCAAACACCACCGTGGCCCCGCTGTATGCCGTGCAACTCACCCGGGCCTTGCAGCAACGCTATGACAAGGTGCTGCTGGTCACCTTGCCGGATGGTGAAGTCCACAAGGACTGGCCAACCCTGCAATTGATTTTTGATGCGCTGCTGGAAAACGGCTGCGACCGAAAGACGGTGCTGTTTGCCTTGGGCGGTGGCGTGGTCGGCGACATGACCGGCTTTGCCGCGGCCAGCTATATGCGCGGCGTACCATTTGTGCAGGTGCCCACGACATTGCTGGCCCAGGTGGATTCCTCGGTAGGCGGCAAGACGGCGATCAACCACCCGCTGGGCAAAAACATGATCGGTGCGTTCTACCAGCCCTTGCAGGTGGTGTGCGACCTGGATGTCCTGGCGACGCTGCCTTCTCGCGAACTGAGTGCGGGCCTGGCCGAGATCATTAAATACGGCCCCATTGCCGACATGGCATTCCTTGAATGGATCGAGGCTAACCTGGAGGATCTGCTCGCCAGGGAGCCCGTGGCCATGGCCCACGCCATCCAGCGCAGTTGTGAGATCAAGGCATGGGTTGTAAGCCAGGACGAGCGGGAGTCGGGCTTGCGGGCCATCCTGAATTTCGGTCACACCTTCGGCCACGCGATTGAATCCGGCCTGGGCTATGGGGAATGGCTGCATGGCGAAGGTGTGGGCTGCGGCATGGTGATGGCCGCGCATCTGTCAGAGCGTCTGGGCCTGGTTGACAAGCCTTTTACGGAACGCCTGACCAATCTTGTCCGACGATGCGGCCTGCCGGTGCGAGGACCTGTGCTGTCAACCACCGACAATGCCGGCCGCTATCTCGAACTGATGCGCATCGACAAAAAATCCGAAGCGGGTGAGATAAGGTTTGTTGTGATCGACGGCCCCGGGAAGGCAGCCGTTCGCAGTGCACCGGATGCCATGGTGCGCACTGTCATAGATATGTGCTGTGAATAAGCGGCGGAAAATATGGAAGAAGTACCTGAAATTGCTATCAATTCAGGAGCTGTTTGCGCTTATACGGTATGGGATTTCGGTCATTTTTATGCTTAATCCATGAATCTCCAGCCCTACGCCTGTGACCCGTCGCGTTCGCGCGGCCGCCGCTTTGCCGAGCCTGCTGCGCCAACCCGGTCCGAGTTTCAGCGCGACCGCGACCGTATCGTGCACTCCACCGCTTTTCGGCGCCTGGTGTACAAAACCCAGGTGTTTCTGAATCACGAAGGTGATTTGTTTCGCACCCGTCTGACTCATTCGCTGGAGGTCGCCCAGCTGGGAAGGTCCATCGCCCGCACGCTTCAGCTCAACGAAGACCTCGTGGAAGCCATTGCGCTGGCGCATGACCTGGGCCATACGCCGTTCGGTCATGCCGGTCAGGATGCCTTGAACGCGTGTCTGAAAGCCTGTAACCCAGACAGCGCAGGCTTTGAGCACAACCTGCAAAGCCTGCGCGTGGTGGATTCCCTTGAGGAGCGCTATCCGGCCTACAACGGGCTGAACCTGACCTTTGAGACGCGAGAAGGAATCCTGAAGCATTGTTCCAGGCGCAATGCACGCCATATTGAAGCCCGCGAGCCGGACGGTGTTGCCCGCCGGTTCGTGGAGCCCGCTGACGGGCCGCGCTGGCAGCAACCCGGTCTGGAGGCACAACTGGCCAATCTTGCGGACGAAATAGCCTACAACGCGCACGATATTGACGACGGCGTGCGCTCCGGCCTGTTAACCCTGGAGCAACTGGAGGGTGTCGAGCTGTTCGCGCAACACTGCCGGGAAACGCAACTGGCGCACCGGGCGTTGAAAGGCCGGCGGCTGCTGTTTGAGACCATACGGCGCATGCTCAGTGCCCAGGTCTATAACGTGATGGATGCGACATCGCTTGCGATTCACAAGGTTGCACCTGCCAGCGTGGACGAAGTTCGCAGGCATCCGGCGCTGGTGTGTTTTACCGAAGAAATGGCGATGCAGTCTGCATCCCTCAAACGTTTTTTGCTGCGAAACCTGTACCGCCACCCGAAAGTGGTGGAAACCACGCAGGCTGCCAAGCAGGTAGTCCGTGACCTGTTCGAAGCCTATATGGCCGACCCGGCCCAGATGCCGCAGGCTCACATCGACCGGTTTGACGGCATTGATGCCCCCCATGCGGCGGGCGCAAAACCCGAGAGGGTGGTCGCCGACTACATTGCCGGCATGACAGACCGCTTCGCCGCCAAAGAGCATGARCGYCTTAAGGGGCGCGCAGCYTTTCCGGTTTARGTGGAGTTGTAGCSGCCCATAGGCAGCAAGCGTGACKGAGCCCCGGCCAACAACAACCCCGAGCCCGAACGCGGCCTGGTACG
>NZ_JBFUGX010000480.1:0-3218 GCF_056402675.1 Polaromonas sp. P3_C2
GAGCAGTTGTACCCCGAGCTCTTTGAAGCCGCCTGCGCCAAGGCGGGCCAGCCGCTGGCGTTGCACCGCCACGCGGGCTATGACCACGGCTACTACTTCATCGCAACCTTCATGGCCGAACACCTGCGGCACCATGCGCAGCAGCTGGGTCTGGCTGTGGCCGCTTGATTGAAGACCGTGAGCAGGCCTTAAGCCTGCATTAAGGCCGCCCCAATACAATCCAGCGCTATGCCGCTGCGCCCTTCCCCTTCCGCATCCTCCACATCGCGGCCCGCCCCCCTGACCACTGTGCGGCAAGACGCCGGCATGCGGCCGTTGTGGCTGGTGGTCATTGCAAGCCTCTGGATTGCCACGGTATGCAATGTGGCCTTGTGGCGCGAGCTGGCCCGCCTGCCCGGCCTTACCGGGGGCCAGGCGGTGGTCATAAGCATCGCCTTGGCGCTGGTGATTGCGCTGGCGACCACCGCGCTGCTCAGCGTGCTGGCCTGGCGCTGGACACTCAAGCCCGCCATCACGGTCTTTCTGCTGTCGGCCGCTTTCGGCGCCTATTTCATGGTGACTTATGGCGTGGTCATCGACAAGACCATGATGATCAACACGCTGCAGACTGATGTGCGCGAAACACGCGACCTGCTGAACTGGCGACTGCTGGCCACGGTGATGGTGCTGGCGGTCCTGCCGATGATCTTTTTGTGGCGGCAGAAGGTCAGACGTGCAGGCGCAGTGCGACAGATGCTCACCAACGCAGCCACGCTGACCGGAGCGTGCGTGCTGCTGGTGTTAGTGGTGTTTTTGTTTTTCCAGAGCATTGCCTCCGTCATGCGCAACTACACGCATGTGCGCTACCTGATCAACCCACTCAACTCCTTCTACGCGCTGGGTTCCATCGCGGCAAAACCGTTCCAGCGTGATGAATCCATCGTGTTGCCCCTGGGTGAAGACGCCAAACTCGGGGCAAGCTATGCAGCGCAAACCAAACCGCCGCTGTTGCTGCTGGTCCTGGGCGAGACGGCGCGCAGCGCCAACTTTTCGCTGAACGGCTACGGCCGGCCCACCAACCCGCTGCTGGCCAAAGAAAACGTCGTGAGCCTGCGCAACGCGTGGTCGTGCGGCACCAGCACTGCGGCTTCTGTGCCCTGCATGTTCTCCAACTTCGGTCGCGAAGGCTATGACTCGCGGCCCGCCAACTACGAAGGCATGCTGGACGTGCTGCAACGCGCGGGCCTGGCCGTGCTGTGGATCGACAACCAGTCGGGCTGCAAAGGCGTGTGTGACCGCGTGCCCAACGTGAACACCATACAGCTCAAAGTACCAGGCCTGTGCGACAGCGGCGAATGTTTTGATGAAGTGATGTTGCACGGCATTGATGAACGCATTGCCGCACTGCCCGCCGAGCGCCGCGCCAAAGGCGTGGTGGTGGTAATGCACCAGATGGGCGGCCACGGCCCGGCATATTACAAGCGTTCGCCGCAAGCCGTCAAAAAATTCCTGCCCGAGTGCACCGACAATGCGCTGCAAAGCTGCAGCCGCGAAGGCCTGCTCAATGCCTATGACAACAGCATCGTCTACACCGACAAATTGCTGGCGTCTTCCATCCAGTGGCTCAAGGCGCAAGAGGCGCGCAGCGCGCCCGCCCTGCTCTACCTGGCCGACCACGGCGAGTCCTTGGGCGAGAACAACCTCTACCTGCACGGCATGCCCTGGGGCATTGCGCCCGAGGTGCAAAAGCGCGTGCCCTGGATCACCTGGCTCTCACCCGAATTTGAGCAGCGCAACAAGCTGACCACCGCGTGCCTCAGGCAACAGCTGGATGCACCGGTGAGCCACGACAACTACTTTCACTCGGTGCTCGGCCTGATGAATGTGCAGACCAGCATCTACAAGCCCGCGCTCGACATCTACGCCCACTGCGCCAAGCCCTGAGTTCACGCGCAGCGTCCGCGAAGCATCCGGATTCGCCGTAGGGCTTTTGCTGCCGCGCATGCACCAAAGTGGTGGCAGATTTAATATTCGATATTCATCTCAATAACAATTCTCTTATGCAAAGGTTGAATATGAATATTCGCAAAGCCGCCGCCTCCACCATCGTCTCCACACTCCTTTTGACGCTCGCACTGAGCGCCAGCGCAGCCGACCTGCTCGACACCGTCAAGCAGCGCGGCACCCTCAAAGTGGCGCTCGAAGGCACCTACCCGCCCTTCAACTACAAGGAAGGCGGCCAGCTCGCCGGCTTTGAAGTGGAACTGGCCAATGCCCTGGCGCAAAAGCTGGGCGTGAAAGCCGAGTTTTCCACCAGCGAATGGAGTGCCATCCTGGCAGGCCTTCAGGCCGGCAAGTACGACGTGGTGATCAACCAGGTGGGCATCACCGACAAGCGCAAGGAGACCTTTGATTTCTCCGAGCCCTACACCATCTCCGCCCCGCAGCTGATCATCCGCAAGGACGAAAAGCGCGAGTTCAAGACGCTGGCCGACCTCAAGGGCAAAAAGCTCGGCCTGGGCCAGGGCACCAACTACGCCGACATCGCCAAAAAAGTGGGCGGCATCGACGTGAAGACCTACCCCGGCGCGCAAGAGTATTTGCAGGATCTGGCACTGGGCCGCATCGACGCCGCGCTCAACGACAGCCTGCTCATCCCCTACATCGTCAAGCAGACCAAGCTGCCTCTCAAGCCCGGTGCGCCCGTGGGTGACCTTGAAAAATCCGGCATTCCTTTTGTGAAGAACAACCCGAAGTTCAAGGCCGCCATCGACAAGGCGCTGGCAGACCTGCAAGCCGACGGCAGCTTCGCGAAGATCTCCACCAAGTGGTTTGACCGCGACGTGAGCAAGCCGCCCGTTGCCAAATAAACGGCACAAGCGAAGTAATATCCGATCAGCCGCGCGCCGCCTTTTCTGGGCCGGCGCCTGAAACAACCCCGGCTCYGCGCCGGGGTTTTTATTTGTGGAGACCTATATGGACCTGACAGGCTTGACCCAGTTGCTGCGCGACGCTTTGCCGCTGATGCTCAAGGGCGCGGCGTGGACGCTGCTGCTGGCGGTGGCGTCTGTTTTCTTCGGCGCCATCATCGGCACCGTGGTAGCCGTCACGCGGCTGGCCAAGGTGCCGGTACTTTCGCAGCTGGCAACGCTGTATGTCAGCTGCATGCGCGGCACGCCGCTGCTGGTGCAGCTCTTCGTCATTTATTTCGGCCTGCCCAGCATCGGCATCCAGTTCGA
>NZ_JBFUGX010000481.1:0-3217 GCF_056402675.1 Polaromonas sp. P3_C2
GTTGCGTTCACTACATTAATGTGGCACATTGCCTCTGTGGCGGCATCGTTTGGCCAGTACATGCAATACCTATCGAGACCGCGCAATGGAAAWATCGGCTCATAAATCGGCAGATCATGAACCCATGAGACATCAACGCGGCCTCTCTAATTCATAACCGTTACTCCGAATAACACCATGAGCGCTTTCAATGAAGAAACTGTGTTGTCCGTCCATCACTGGACTGATCGCCTGTTTACCTTTACCACCACACGCGACACCTCACTGCGCTTTAGCAACGGCCACTTCACCATGATCGGATTAAGGGTCAACGACAAGCCTTTGCTGCGCGCCTACAGCATCGTGAGCCCCAATCATGAAGAGCATCTTGAATTCCTCAGCATCAAGGTCGCGGAAGGTCCCCTGACGTCACGGCTGCRGCACATCAAGGTCGGCGACAAAATCATCGTTGGGCGCAAGCCAACCGGCACACTGGTAATCGATTACCTGCTGCCAGGTAAACGGCTTTACCTGCTCTCGACCGGCACGGGTCTGGCGCCATTCATGAGCATCATCCGGGACCCGGAGACTTACGAACGGTTTGAACAGATCGTGCTGGTCCATGGCGTGCGGCAGGCAGACGAGCTGGCATATCACGACCTGGTTGTGGATCACTTGCCCCAACATGAATTTCTCGGTGAGCTGATCTCCAGGCAGTTGCTGTACTACCCTACCGTTACGCGGGAGGCTTACCGCAACATGGGCCGCGTCACCGACCTGATCGAAAGCGGGAAAATGTTGGCCGACCTGCAGTTGCCGGCACTGGATCCGGCGCATGACCGTGTGATGATCTGCGGCAGTCCCGCGATGCTCAAGGACCTCAAGCACATGCTGGAAGGCAAGGGCTTCATCGAAGGCAATACATCCAAGCCGGGAGATTTTGTGATCGAACGCGCCTTTGCCGAACAGTAGAGATGGCCCGGCGTTTGCCTTCAACTCATTGCATTGCCGTGGGAAATTGCTCCTCACACCTTCTCGCTTGATCACGCATAAACCGCGACTGGATACCTCTACATGACAGCGAAGACGGCCAAAACCATCAAGCCGCGCACTGCCACAACCAAACGCACGGTCGCCAAGCGGCCCGGCGTACGGGAGCAAGCCGCGCAGACCACGCGCGACAACATTTTGCGCGCAGCCACCCGCGTCTTCGCGCGCTATGGGTATGACGGCGGCAGCGTAGAGAAAATATCCAGGTCGGCCAAGTCATTCGACCGCATGATTTATTACTACTTCGGCAGCAAGGAAGGCTTGTTCATCGAAGTGCTGGAAGACATGTACCGCCGCATGAATGATGCCGAGCTCGAGTTGTCACTGGACATCGACCACCCGGTGGAGTCTCTGACGGACGTGATTTGCTTCGTGGTGTCCTACTACAGCAAAAATCCGGAGTTCATCACGCTGCTCAATACGGAAAACCTGCACCGCGGCAAGCACATCGCCAAATCGCAGCGCGCCCGGGATTACTCGTCTCCCGCCATCGCCATCATCCGGCAACTGCTGGAAAGCGGTGTGCGCAAGAAGATTTTCCGGGCAGACATCTCCGCCCGCAATGTCTATCTGCTGATTGCCGCCACCGGCTACTTCTATATCTCGAACCGCCACACGCTGTCAGCCTTCCTCGGCGAAGACCTGCAAACACCTGAGGCGCTGGCGCAATGGCAGGCCTTCATCATCAGCACCGTGCTGCGCACTGTCATGCTGAATCCTTGAGCTCAACCCGACGCATTTGAAAGACCACCCATGGCAGAAGCGGCATCAAGCGGAAAATCAGGAAAGGTCGTCATCAGGAACATTGKCCTGCTGCTCTCCGGAGACATCGACCAACCTATCCTGGACGCGGACACCATCGTCGTGAACGACGGCCTTATCGTGGCTATCGGAAAGGCCAAGGACTGTGATACAGCGCATGCGCAGACCGTGATTGACGCGCACCAGACTTGCGTGGCACCTGGTTTGATCGATAGCCATGTACATCCGGTTTTCGGCGACTGGACGCCGCGCCAGAACCAGATCGGCTGGATTGACTCCACCATGCACGGCGGTGTCACCACCATGATTTCCGCTGGCGAGGTTCACTTGCCGGGGCGTCCCAAGGACATCGTCGGCCTCAAGGCGCTGGCCATAACCGCGCAACGGGCGTTCGACAACTTCCGCCCAGGCGGCGTCAAGGTACTGGCTGGTGCCCCCATCATCGAAAAAGGCATGACCGAACAGGATTTCAAGGACCTTGCCGACGCCGGTGTAACTTTGCTCGGCGAAGTGGGCCTGGGTTCAGTCAAGGCGGGTTACGAGGCCAAGGAAATGGTGGGCTGGGCGCGAAAGTATGGCATCCAGAGCACCATTCACACCGGCGGCCCTTCCATTCCCGGCTCAGGCCTGATTGACAAGGACGTGGTGCTGGAAGCAGACGCCGATGTCATCGGCCATATCAATGGCGGTCATACGGCACTGTCGGAAGCACATGTTTGCGAACTCTGTGAGAAATCATCACGCGCCATTGAAATTGTCCATAACGGCAATGAAAAAGTCGCCATTGCAGCCGCGCAGGCGGCGCTGCAGCTCAAGTGCCCGCACCGCGTCATCCTGGGTACCGACGGGCCGGCCGGGTCCGGTGTCCAGCCGCTGGGTGTGCTGCGCCTTATCGCCCTCCTTTCCAGTCTGGGCAATATCCCGGCGGAGCTGGTTTTTTGCTTTGCCACGGGCAACACCGCGCGCATTCGTAAACTCAATTGCGGCTTAATAGAAACAGGCCGTGATGCCGATCTGGTCTTCATGGACAAAGCCCAGCACTCAGCGGGGCTCAACCTGCTGGACAGTGTGCAACGCGGGGATATTCCCGGCGTTGGCATGGTGATGATTGACGGCCTGGTTCGCTGCGGCCGCAGCCGTAACACCCCGCCGGCCACGCAGATCCCCAGCATTGTTCCGGCCTGATACGCAGGCGCCTGCAACTTGCCATCGCGTTTTCCCCAGACACGATTGCGTCGAGCTAAACGACGGGCAATCCTCTGACGTCGATCTCAAAGACAGCCGACCGGCTACTTCAACAAATATTCGACCCAAACAAAAAAAGCCGGTTAGCGTTAGCTAACCGGCTATCTGATGGTTTTATTGGTCGGTGTGAAAGGATTCGAACCTTCGACCCCTTGCACCCCATGCAAGTGCGCTACCAGGC
>NZ_JBFUGX010000482.1:0-3216 GCF_056402675.1 Polaromonas sp. P3_C2
GTCCTGCACCGCATCCACCAGCAGGCGAAAGCGATCCGTTGTAATCTGTTCCGGGGTAGGAGCTGGCTTGGCGGACATGCCCGCCATGATAGCCACTTTGACCATCCCGGCCTGTCCGCCGTATTCGCGTGGGAGCGTCAGCCGCGCGCGGGTATGCCCAGCCCCTTGACGACCGCAGGGCGCGCCACAAACGCGTCGAGCACGCGCGTCACGTTGGGAAATTTCTGGATTTCCACCAGCTCACCGGCGCCATAAAACCCGATCAGGTTGCGCACCCAGCCGAAGGTGGCGATGTCGGCAATGGTGTAGTCGTCGCCCATGATCCAGCTGCGGCCTTCGAGCCGCTGATTCAGCACACCCAGCAGGCGGCTGGATTCGGCGACATAGCGGTCGCGCGGGCGCTTGTCTTCATAGTCCTTGCCGGCAAACTTGTGGAAAAAGCCGAGCTGGCCAARCATCGGGCCGATCCCGCCCATCTGGAACATCAGCCACTGGATGGTTTCGTAACGGGCCGCGGCATCCGCCGGCAGGAATTTCCCGGTTTTTTCGGCAAGGTAAATCAGGATGGCGCCGGACTCGAACAGACCGAGTGGTTTGCCGCCGGGCCCATTGGGGTCAAGGATGGCCGGGATCTTGTTGTTCGGGTTCAGCGACATAAAGGCCGGCGACGTCTGGTCGTTGCTGCCAA
Source organism: Polaromonas sp. P3_C2 (assembly GCF_056402675.1). Lineage (NCBI taxonomy): Bacteria > Pseudomonadati > Pseudomonadota > Betaproteobacteria > Burkholderiales > Comamonadaceae > Polaromonas > Polaromonas sp. P3_C2. The sequence continues at coordinate 689 of NZ_JBFUGX010000482.1, forward strand.
AGTCGACGAGGTGCGGCTCGTAGGGCAGGCCGCACTCTTCCAGCATGATCGATACCTTGACGCCATTGGGCGTGGGCAGCGAATACAGCTGGATGCGGTCAGGATGCTGGGCGGGCCATTTCCGGGTGATGGGGAAATCGGTCAGGGAGGTGGCGGTGGTTTGGGTCATGGGTCGAAATTCTGTTGTCAAAAGTGAAAATGCTGAAGGCGCAGCCCGCTAGTCCCGGCGGTCCGCGTGGGTATTCAGGCCCGCCAGCCGTGAAGACCGTGGCCGGCCCTTTACTTCACCGGTATCACCGTGCCCGCAGGCACCGGAACCGCTGTCACGCTGTTCTGCGGCGAACCTTCGATCACGCGGTCGGAATAGGTGAGGTAAACGAGGGTGTTGCGTTTGGTGTCCACCATGCGCACCACACGCAGCTTTTTGAAGACCAGCGAAATGCGTTCGCTGAACATTTCTTCCTGCTTCTCGATGGGTTTGCCTCCCGGGAAACTGATCACGCTGGTCTGCCGGCAGGCTATCGAGGCTTCGGCCTTGTCTTCGGCCACGCCGAATGCGCCCTTGATACCGCCCGTCTTGGCGCGCGAGACATAACAGGTGACGCCGCTCACCTTGGGGTCGTCATAGGCTTCCACCACGATCTTGTGGTCCGGTCCGATGAATTTGAAGACCGTGTCGACCGCGCCGATCTCTTCACCGCCGGCGCCTCCGCAGGCGGACAGAAGCAGCACCAGGCTGAGGGCGCAATAGGCGGGGCTGAATCGTTGCAGGGTGAGTGGGCGCATGAACATGTCCTTGGTGCTTGGTATGGGAATCGGAAGGGTGGCGGAAGGGCGTCAGGTAGCTACTGTACAAAGCCCGCCGCCAGGTGCCTGGGCTGCGCGGCCCTGTGTCAGGCTAGTATATTGGATAGCTATACATTTGATAGCTACTGGCGCGCGTCCCTATTGGGTTGTAGCCATTTCAGGTCTTCACCAGGTCAAAATGCCCGCTCGCGAGGCATTCCCCGTTGACCATGATGTCCACCGCATGCCGCCCGGCATGGTGCACGCGGGTGGTGAAGTCGCGCACGACCTGGCTGCGTGACAGCTGCACGCTTTCGCCGGCGGCCAGCGTCAACTCCTTGAGTTTGAATACCTTGGCCGAGCTGCTGCCCGATTTCTTGACGTAGTGCACCGCGTAGTCCACCACCAGCCGCTGACTTTGGCGCGAGGTGGATTGCAGCGTGAACGACAGTGCCATCCGCTCGCCCAGGGTGAGTTTCTTGGGGGTGATGGACAAACCGGTGATGCCGACGTCCGCCTTTTTACCGGCGCCGATCACACCCAGCGCCTGCCTGTCGCCCTGCTTGATCAGTGTGCGCAGCGCGTGCCGGGCAATCCACGCAGTGTGCGGGTTGTCTAGTGGCCAGCTCTTCAGGCGCTCCAGCACCCAGTCGGGGTGCAGCTTGGTGACGTCGTTGAGGTGGTTGGCCACCGACTTGCGTACGTAGAGGCTGCTGTCGGCCTTGAGCGCATCCAGGATGGGTGCGGCAAGGTCCGGATCGGCCATCAGCGCATCCAGCCTGAAAGACCAGGGCAGGCGAGGGCGGCTRCCTTCGCTGGCCAGGCGCCGCACGTGCTCGCTTTCGTCCCTGGCCCAGGTCTTCATCACGGCCAGCGTGCGCGCAGGATCCTGGCGGACGAATTCGCGGATCGCGAACTCCGAGGTCCCGAAGGCGGTGAAAAACTTCAGCGCCTCCATGGAGGTGTCGAAATCATCGCGCCCATACAGGCCCACATAGTCAGGCAGCACCAGGGTGACAAAGCCGCTGTTGATGCGCGGGGCCAGCTTGCGCAGGATGGCAATGGTTTTCGGGTAGTCGTCGGGCAGCGTGGCGTGCAGGCATTCGCTGGTGCGGCGCAGGCGCTGCATCAGCGAAAGGTCGTCCAGGCCGGGCAGCGCGAGCGAGAGAAACTTTTTGCTGTCAAAACGTGGGTAGACCACGGCGGTTTCTGCCGCGATGTGGCGATAGCGCGCCTTGTCGAAGATGTTTTTCAGGGCGGGCGCGGCTTCGGTGGACATGGCGCGAATTCTCCCATGCTGCTTTGGCAGCGAGCGCCATGATCTGTCCTATATAAAAGATTGCCCGCGCCAGTGGGTCAGTTGTCCTGCAGACGGTGTAGCTGTCGGCGCAGGTTGTCCAGTTCGTCCATCAGTTCCAGTGCCAGCGCCGCACCGGCTGGGTTAACCCCCAGGTCGCGCTGCAGGCGCACGGCCACGGTGGCGCGGTGCAAGTGCACGCCGGTGAAGCGCCAAACCTCAGGAGCCTCTCCCATCGGCGCCAGCACGCCTTCGTGTACCAGGTCCACGATGAGCTCCGACTGCGCGGCACAGGCCCGGCAGAGATCGTCAAGGGTGAGTTCATCCTGGTCTTCCAGGATGAAGCCGGCGAGGTAGCGGGTGGGGGTGTTCATGCCTTGGCTCCCGAGGTTTGCAGGGCGGCGCGCGGCCTGAAGGCCTTGAATGCCGCCGCCATGTCTTCGTA
>NZ_JBFUGX010000483.1:0-3213 GCF_056402675.1 Polaromonas sp. P3_C2
ATACGCGTGATGGCGAAGGCCGCCTGATCAGCTGCGAGCATGGCACGCGCTGCGTCAGCCGCACCGAGCTCGATGGCCGGCGCATCGTGATCGCAAGCGCCTTTGAAGGCAAGCGGCTGAACTCGCCGAATGACGCCGTTGTCGCGCCCGATGGCGCCGTGTGGTTCTCCGACCCGACCTACGGGATCCTGTCCGATTACGAGGGTTATGCGGCCGAGCCCGAGTACGGTGGCCGCTACGTGTTCCGGGTCGACGCCGGTAGCGGGCGAGTGGAAGTTGCCGCCACGGACTTCGTGCAGCCCAATGGATTGGCGTTTTCTCCGGACGGCACCCTGCTGTATGTGGCGGATTCCGGGGCATCACATGATCCGCAGGGGCCGCGACACATTCGAGTGTTTGACGTGGCAGCCGGCGGCCGGCTGCGAGGCGGCGAAGTCTTCGCCACCGTGGATGCTGGGATACCGGACGGCCTTCGCGTGGACCTGCGCGGCAATGTGTGGACCAGCGCCGGAGACGGCGTGCATTGCTTCTCGCCGCAGGGCGAACTCCTTGGCCGGATCCTCGTTCCCGAGCCGGTGGCCAATGTAGAGTTCGGCGGGCCGCGAGGTAACCGCCTTTTCATCACGGCCACGACGTCGCTGTACGCCTGCTATCTCACGACGTCTGGTGTCTGGGCACACAGCCTGGTGTAGCTCACGGCATCGCGGCGACTCTGAGAATGATGAGCCACAGCTGGGCCCGCCGCCGTGGCTTGCAGCGGGGCCCGACTGTCAGTGTCAATACTTGCGGTTCGGGAATTCCTTGGCGGCTACTTCGGCCGGGAACACACCCTCGATCGACTTGATCCAGCGCGGCAGCGTTTGCCCCGAGGCGGCTTTGGCTGCCGCTTCCATCAGCTGGGGGCCAAGCAGGGGGTTGCACTCCACGCTGACATTCATCTTGCCGGCGATCATCGCCTCGAAGGCGCCCTTGACCGCATCCACGCCGATTACGAGGATATCCTTGCCCGGCTTCAGGCCTGCTTCCTCGATGGCCTGAATCGCGCCGATGGCCATGTCGTCGTTGTGTGCGTACAGCACGTTGACCTTCTTGCCTTCAGCCTTGAGGAAGGCTTCCATGACTTCCTTGCCCTTGGCGCGGGTGAAGTCGGCGGTCTGCGAGCGGATGATCTTGTAGCGAGGATTTGCTTTGAGCCCTTCCTCGAAGCCTTTCTTCCGTTCGATCGCGGGATCGGAGCCCACGGTGCCCTGCAATTCGACGATGTTCACGTCGCCGGTGGTGTTCTTGGTGTTATCAAGCAACCACTGCGCGGCGCGCCGGCCTTCCTCGACGAAGTCCGAACCCACGAAGGTGGTCCAGGTGGAGGGATCTTTCACCACCACACTGCGGCTTTCCAGAATGACGGGGATCTTGGCGGACTTGGCCTCCCGCAGCACGGTATCCCAGCCCGTCGTGACGAGCGGTGCGAGGATGATGACGTCCACCTTCTGGGCGATGAAGGACCGGATTGCCTTGATCTGGTTCTCCTGCTTCTGCTGTGCGTCTGAGAACTTCAGTTCATAGCCGGCCGCGCTGGCAGCGGCCTTGACGGAGTCCGTATTGGCTGTGCGCCACTCGCTTTCGGCGCCGGTCTGCGCGAAGCCGATCACCAGCTTCTTACCTTTCGCCTGGCTCCAGGCCGGTGTCGCCCAGGCGTATGCCAGGCCGGCGGCCGCCATGATGGCGGCAAAGCTGCGTCGTTTCATCGGGGTCATCTTGTGTCTCCTGTCTTCGTATCTGTTCGATCGGGTGCAGCACTCTTGCCTTACTGACCGCCCGGTGCTGTAGCGGGCGGCTGAACTCAGCCGGGATACCAGACCATGCGAGGATCGTCGGGTGCTCGTTGGTACGTCCACGCGGACTCGACCATCCGGGCCATGTCGAACTGGGGGTGCCAGCCCAGCAGGAACTTCGCCTTGGTGTTGTCCAGCCACGTGGAGCGGTAGGGTGTGCGGACTGGCACGAGCGGCAGGCCCCGCGTGCGTGCCAGGTATGTGCCAAGCTCGCCATAGTCGAGCGGCTCGTCCATGCACACGTTCATCAGTTGCTGCCGGGCGCGTGGTGCGTCCAGGGCCAGCAAGATGGCATCCACAAGATCGCACACATGGACGAAGTTGCGCTTCACTGGTTGACCATCCGGATCAAGCATCACCGGGACGGCGCCGCTGCGAACGTGGTCGCGCGCTTCGCTCTCTGTCACCAGGTCCCGCCAGCGCGGGCCTCCGAACACGTCGTCGCCGAAAGACAAAGTGAAGCGGAAATCGTCTTTCTCCATGATCCAGGGTGCACGCAGGCAGCAGCCGTTCAGGTCATACTGGACCTGGTACTGCTGGAGCATTACTTCTTCCAGTACTTTGGACAGGGCATAGCATCCAGGGTAGGCGGTATGCGGCTGGCTTTCTACCACCGGTACGGGGTGCGCGTAGTGGAAATGCCCGACAGCGGCGTCGCCGCCGACCAGCACGAATTGCCGGAAGGTGGTGCTTGTCCGGCAGCCCTCGAGCAACCAGAACATGCCCTTGACGGCGACATCCATCACCTCGTCCGGCGTTTCCTTGCTTGTGGCCAGGTGCAGCACGTGTGTCACGCTTTCGAGCGCGCGCTGCACGTCCGCGCGATCCTGAATGGAACCCCGCACGCACTCCAGGCGTTCGCGAGGCTGCAACACACGGTTGTGGCAGAGCGCCCGCACGCGGAAGCGATCAAGACTGGCGTCCTCCAGTACTCGCTGGATGAACGCGCGGCCCACTTTGCCGGTGGCACCCGTGACGAGAAGGAGTCCGGAGGAAGGTGGTTGCATTCGGGCCCTCTGAATGGCGCGGATGATAGCAAGCCGGCCCTGCTTTGGCGATCATGTTTTGGGCTTGATCCATACACGAATTCATATGGGTTGCAACCTATATCGATTCCGGAGTTGTCCTCCTGGCTGTGCGCTTCAGAGGAGAAAAGACTTTGCTGCAAACGACATGGCGAAGCCGGCAGGAAAGAAAGTGGACTTGGCCCCGGGCGCGAGCCTTCACCGATTAGAGAGGGTGGCGGCTCTCTACGACGCCGGCGCCGTCCCTGTTTCTCGCCGGGTCACTGCGTTCGGGCGCTTGCACCGAGTGAAAACCACTTGCCGGGGAGGTGCCGGTTATTTCTGATCCATCGTTGCTTCTCTGTGGGCTTCGCGGG
>NZ_JBFUGX010000484.1:0-3204 GCF_056402675.1 Polaromonas sp. P3_C2
GCAAGGTGGTGGAGCGTCTCGGCGTGGTGCCGCAAAACCTTCCCGGCGGCGAAATCTACCAGGCCCTCGAAAAGGGCACGCTGGATGCTGCCGAGTGGGTCGGTCCTTACGACGACCAGAAACTGGGCTTCAACAAGGTGGCACCGTTTTACTACTACCCCGGCTGGTGGGAAGGCGGCCCTGAGGTTGATTTCTTCATCAACAACAAGGCGCTGGAAGCCCTGCCCGCGGAATACCGCGCCATCATTGAAGCCGCGGCTTCGCACGCCCATATCGACATGCAGGCCAAGTACGATGCGCGCAACCCGACCGCGCTGAAACAGCTGGTGGGCGCCAAGACCAAGGTCTTGCCCTTTCCCAAGCCCGTGCTTGATGCCTCGTTCAAGGCTTCAATGGATCTGTATGCCGAGCTGGCCGAGAAGAACCCTGACTGGAAGAAGATCTACAGCGATTACCGTGCTTTCCAGAAGGACCAGATCCTCTGGTTCCGTTTCGCCGAGTCGCGCTTCGACACTTACATGCAGGGTGTCACCTTATGAGCCCCCACGCTTTTCACTGCGTCTTCGACTTCGTGTAATGCGCTGCCCCCCGAGGGGGCCGCTGCGCCTGCGGCCCGGCGAAGCCGGTTCCGCGGCCCCTGCTTGAAAGGGAAATCAGTGGTTCCCCGTTTTCCCGGGAAAAAAAACCGCGACATGTCGCTTTTTTTTTTTGCCTGCCTTTCCGGCGGCAGTGAGCCGTGCCCTCAGCGTTGGCTGCGAAAGGTCTTCAACTCGCTTACCAGCCGTTCGAATTCTGCGACCATTTCGGGCGAGGCGGCGTAGAACACCGCGAACTTCCCCATCAAGGTACGCACATACAGACGCGGCGCGATCAGCCATTCGAGTCCGCGCACGCGGATCAGCTTGCCGTAGGCGAGTTCGCGCAGCTCCATGTGCTTGTCCCAGACCCAGCTCTGGTAGAGTCCTTGCTCGTCGAGGCGCGTGACGCTGCGCAGGATGTGCCACCAGGTGTAGCCCACCATCAGCAGCCCGGCGATAAACCACCCCCCGCCTGCAGCCGCGCCTGAGGCCCTCCCAGCCAGCCAGGCCTGGGCAAAAGCCGCGGCCAGCGCCAGCACGATGGCGGTCGCCAACACCTTGAAGGGCACGGAAAACGCCTGCCCCGAGATGCTCCCACCTGTTGGGGTGAACTTGAAGGGTGGCGGGCCAAAATAGGTGCTGGGGGCGGGTACGGGGTCCATGGAGTGCTCGCGGTCTGGAAAGGAAAAACTGACAGTATGGGCTGCCAATAAAAACGCCCCTCGCGAAAGGGGCGTTGGACGCTGGCCTGGAAGGCTGCGATCGGTTATTTGGTCTTGAACAGTTCGTCGACCTTTTTCTGTTCGTCGTCGGAATTCGGTTCTGCCGGCGGTGCCAGTGGATCGCTGCCTGTCGCACCGCTGGCCGCGCCCGCGGGTGGGGTCGCGCTTTCGTCGGCCGGGATTYCGATCTTGACTTTGTCCAGGTCGATCACCGCGGGTTTGTCGAGGAAGATCGTTACCGTCTGCGGCACGAAGATCACGATCGCCACAAGGATCAGCTGCATCGCCACCCAGGGAATCGCGCCCAGGTAGATGTCATTGGACTTGATCGGCTTGGGGATGCGCCCTTCCTTGAACAGCGTGTCGGCGATGCCGCGCAAATAGAACAGTGCGAAGCCGAAGGGCGGGTGCATGAAGCTGGTCTGCATGTTCACGCACAGCAGCACGCCGAACCAGATCAGGTCGATGCCCAGCTTGTCGGCGACGGGGCCCAGCATCGGCAGGATGATGAAAGCGATCTCGAAGAAGTCGAGGAAGAAGGCCAGGAAGAAGATGAACAGGTTGACGGCGATCAGGAAGCCGGTCTGGCCACCCGGCAGGCCGCTGAGCATGTGCTCGACCCACTTGGCACCGTCCACGCCCTGGAACACCATCGAGAAGACGCGCGCGCCGATCAGGATGAAGACGACCATGGCCGTCAGTCGCATCGTGCCGCTCATGGCCTCCCAGATCAGCGCGGGGGTCAGTCGCTTGTGCATGGCGGCCAGCACCAGTGCGCCCACCACACCCATGGCGCCGGCTTCCGTCGGCGTGGCGATGGCGGTGTCGATACCGGGCAGGCCGCCCATGGAGCCGAGCACCGCGAAGATCAGGATGGCCGAGGGAATGATGCCGCGCAGGCATTTGGCCCACAACGCCCAGCCGTTGAGCGTRCGKGCGGTTTTGGGMACRCCGGGMACRTGGTGCGGCTTGAAYACGCCGAGCRYGAAGGTGTAGCCSGCGAARATCAGCACCTGCAGGATGGAGGGGCCCCAGGCGCCCTTGTACATGTCACCGACGGAGCGGCCCAGCTGGTCGGCCATCACGATCAGTACGAGTGACGGCGGCACCAGCTGCGTAATGGTGCCCGAGGCCGCCAGCACACCCGTGGCGTAGCGCATGTTGTAGCCGTAGCGGATCATCACGGGCAGCGAGATCAGCGCCATGGCGATCACCTGGCCGGCTACGGTGCCGGTAATGGCACCCAGGATGAAGCCGACGATGATGACCGAGTAGCCCAGGCCGCCCTTGGCCGGGCCGAACAGCTGGCCCATGGAGTCGAGCATGTCTTCGGCCAGGCCGCACTTTTCAAGGATGGCGCCCATGAAAGTGAAGAAGGGAATCGCCAGCAGCAACTCGTTCGACAAAATGCCGAACATGTTGAGCGGCAGGTTGGACATGAAGCTGGCGGGAAACCAGCCCATCTCGATGGCAAGGAAGCCCGAGGCCAGCCCGAGGGCGGCCAGCGAGAAGGCGACGGGAAAGCCGATCAGCATGATCAGCACGAGGCCCGCGAACATGATCGGGGCGAAATTTTCCATCTGCATGGGGTAGTCCTGAAAGTATTTTTATGGGAACGAGCGATGCAAACGGATCACTGAACCGGTTTTTCGTAGTGCGTATCCATCTCGAATTTGCCCTGGAGATAGCAGATGCGCTTGATGATTTCCGAGAGGCCCTGTACGAACATCAGACCGAAGCCCAGCGGCAGCAGCAGCATCGCCGGCCAGCGGATCAGTCCACCGGCATTGCCTGAGACTTCACCTGAGCGCAGCATGCTCATGAACAGCGGCCAGCTCAGGTAGGCCATCAGCCCCATCACCGGCAGCAGAAAGATGGCCAGACCGAAGATGTCTACATACACC
>NZ_JBFUGX010000485.1:0-3349 GCF_056402675.1 Polaromonas sp. P3_C2
AATATGAATCGCCTGGCTTGTATCGCTTTCGGAATTGGCCTATTTATTGCACCACTCGCAATTGCCGAGGAACTCGGTGGTCCAGGCACTCATTGCGAAACGCACGAGCTGGTCGTGTTGTCGTGCCCAATCGCGGGGAAAAGCGATAAACACATGTCGATTTGCCGCACATCTGCCCAGACATCAGCGAATGCCTACATGCAATACCGTTTTGGCAAACTAGGTCAGACTCCCGAGCTGACATATCCGGCTACGACTCAAATGCACGCCAGGGAAGCGTTTCAGTTTTCCGTACGTAGCCCGAATGGTTGGACAGGTGCAGGTAATCTTCATTTCAAAATCGGCCAAGCGTCGTACACCGTGTACCAATTTTCCTCAGCGCGTTTCCCTGAAGAAGAAGCGGGCGTCGTAGTACGCGTGGGAGAAAAAAAAACCATGTACATCGAATGCGCGGAATCAAGAACGAGTCAATACAAAGACCTTATCGAACTGCGCAAATTGGAATTACCTGAGATGACAACCCCCTTCATCTTCGGTCCAAAAGCAAACAAGATCTATCGAAATTAATCAGCAAGACCCCTCATCCATGAACCTTTACACCAAACTCCAGCAGCGCGCGGCCGAAGGCAAACCGGTGCGCATAGGCCTCATAGGCGCCGGCAAATTCGGCTCCATGTACCTGGCGCAAGTGCCGCGGACACCGGGCGTGCACCTGGTGGCGATTGCCGACCTGTCGCCCGACGCGGCGCGCGCCAACCTTGCCCGTGTAGGGTGGAATCCGGCTCTAACCCAGGCAGAATCTGCGCAAGCAGCTATAAAAACAGGAGCAACCTGGATCACTGACGACTGGCAGGCGGTGGTCACGCATCCGCAGATCGACATCATTGTGGAATGCACCGGCAACCCGATCGCGGCGGTAGAGCATTGCCTGAAAGCCTTCGCACACGGCAAGCATGTGGTCAATGTCACGGTGGAAGCCGACGCTTTCTGCGRCCCGCTGCTGGCGCGCAAGGCCGCAGAGGCCGGCGTGGTGTATTCGCTGGCTTTCGGTGACCAGCCGGCGCTGATCTGCGACCTCGTGGACTGGGCGCGCACTTGCGGCTTCCCGGTGGTGGCGGCGGGCCGTGGCCACAAGTGGTTGCCGCATTTTTGCGAATCCACGCCCGAGACGGTGTGGGGAAACTATGGCCTGACGCCCGAGCAGGCCGCGCGCGGCGGGCTCAACCCGAAGATGTTCAACAGCTTTCTCGACGGATCCAAGCCTTCCATCGAATCGACTGCCGTGGCCAACGCCACGGGCCTGACCGTGCCCAGCAACGGCCTGCTCTACCCGCCGGCCAGCGTGGAAGACATTCCGTACGTGACACGGCCCATCAGTGAAGGTGGCGTTCTCGAACGCAAGGGCATGGTCGAAGTTATCTCGTCGCTGGAAGCCAACGGCCGCAAGATTCCCTACGACATCCGCATGGGCGTCTGGGTCACCGTTGAAGCCGAGACCGACTACATCAAGAACTGCTTTGAGGAATACAACGCCCACACCGACCCGAGCGGGCGCTACTTCACCTTGTACAAACGCTGGCACCTGATCGGGTTGGAAGTCGGCGTGTCCGTGGCCAGCGTGGCGTTGCGCGGTGAACCCACCGGTGTGGCGACCTGCTGGAACGCCGATGTGGTGGCCACTGCCAAACGTGACCTGAAACCCGGCGACATGCTGGACGGCGAAGGCGGCTATACCGTGTGGGGCAAGCTGCTGCCGGCCGATACTTCCATGAAGATGGGCGGGCTGCCCCTGGGCCTGGCGCATAACGTGAAGGTCGTGCGCGCAGTCAAAAAGGGGCAGAGCCTGAGCTGGGCCGATGTGGCGATGGACACATCGACCCACGCCTGGAAAGTGCGCCAGGAGATGGAAAGCATGTTTGCGCCGGCGCTGAAAAAAGCGGCCTAGAAAGCTGCCTGACAGCCTTCTTCCCGCCGGTTCCTTCATGATGACTCAAAGCCATTCTGAGGACACGAATTGACCATCACCAGCGACACGCCCCTGCCCCGCATCGCATTTTTGGGTACGGGCATCATGGGCCTGCCCATGGCCAGGCGCCTGTGCGAAGCGGGCTACACGCTGCAGGCATGGAACCGCACGCCGGGCAAGGCCGGCCCGCTGGCGGCGCTAGGCGCCACGCAACATACGCAAGCCAGTGCCGCGGTGGCCGCTGCCGACATCGTCATCAGCATGCTCGAAAGCGGCCCGGTCGTGGAAGACGTGCTGTTCACGCAGGGCGTGGCCGCCGCGATGAAACAGGGCGCGCTCTTTCTGGACATGGCCTCCATCCAGCCGCGCGAAGCGCGCGACCATGCAGCTCGCCTGGGCGCATTGGGCATCGCCCATGTGGATGCGCCGGTTTCAGGCGGCCCGGGCGGCGCGCAAAGCGGCACGCTGGCCATCATGGCCKGCGGCAAGGCGGAAGACTTCGCGCGGGCCCTGCCTGTGCTCAAGCACTTTGGCCACGCCGTTCACGTGGGCCCGCACGGCAGCGGCCAGCTCACCAAGCTGGCCAACCAGATGATTGTGGGCATCACCATAGGCGCGGTGGCCGAGGCCCTGCTGTTCACCGCGCGCGGCGGGGCCGACATGGCCAAAGTCAAGGAAGCGATTACCGGCGGCTTTGCCGACAGCCGCGTGCTGCAGCTGCACGGCCAGCGCATGCTGGAGCGCGACTTCGCGCCGCGCGCCCGCATGGACATCCAGCTCAAGGACATGCGCAATGCGCTGGCCACCGCACAGGAGATCGGCTTTGAAGCACCGGTCACGGCACTCTTTGAACGGCTCTATGCCGAAGGTGTTGAAAACGGCCTGACGGACCTGGACCAGTCGGCGTTGTTTGTCGAACTGGCCAGCCGCAACGGCATGAGCTGAAGCGCTCAGCGAGTCAACAAGGCGCGCACCAGATAACCCGCGATGCGCGGATTTTCCTTGATGCGCCGCATGCTGTAACCGTACCAGTCCTTGCCGCAAGGCACATAGATGCGGACCGCGTAGCCTTCGGCCAACAGCCGGTCCCGCAGGCCTTCACACACGCCGAGCAGCATCTGGAACTCGAACGCCGAGTTGGCCACACGTCGGCTACGCGCCAGTGTGATCACCTGGTCCACAAGCTCCTCGTCATGCGTCGCGACGCCGACAAAGGTGCCGCTGTCAAAGCATTGGCATATCCACGCTTTTTCAGGCGCAGCAACAAGTCGATCTCGCGCTGCGTGCAGCTGGCGTCCTCCATATCGATGCGCACAAAAATTGAGTGCGCCTTCGCTGCGTCGAGCAGGCGTTCCATATTGCGCTCGCAATGGGCCGCGTCGA
>NZ_JBFUGX010000486.1:0-3188 GCF_056402675.1 Polaromonas sp. P3_C2
GTCGGAACCAGGGCGATCGCCAGGACGGGCATCACGGCGTGGGCCGCGCGGCTTGCGTTCTTCGTCGGCCGGTGTTTCCACCATCTTGGCGCCTGGCGCATCGTTGCGGCCCAGCGTGTCGCCCTTGTAGACCCAGACCTTGACGCCGATCACACCATAGGTGGTCTTGGCTTCAGAGGTGCCGTAGTCGATGTCGGCGCGCAGGGTGTGAAGGGGCACGCGACCTTCGCGGTACCACTCGCAACGAGCAATTTCAATACCGTTGAGGCGGCCGGACGACATGATCTTGATGCCCAGGGCACCCAGACGCATGGCGTTTTGCATGGCGCGCTTCATCGCACGGCGGAACATGATGCGTTTTTCAAGCTGCTGCGTGATGCTGTCAGCGATGAGCTTGGCATCAATTTCAGGCTTGCGAACTTCTTCGATGTTCACGGCGACCGGCACGCCCAGCTGGCGGCTCAGTTCTTTCTTGAGGTTCTCGATGTCCTCGCCTTTTTTGCCGATCACGACGCCCGGACGTGCCGAGAAAATCGTGATGCGGGCATTCTTGGCGGGGCGCTCGATCAGAACGCGCGAAACCGCAGCGTTCTTGAGCTTGGCCTTCAGGTACTCGCGAACCTTGATGTCTTCAGCCAGCATGCCGGCGAAATCACGGTTGCTTGCGTACCAGCGGCTAGACCAGTTGCGGCTAACTGCAAGGCGAAACCCGGTTGGGTTGATTTTTTGTCCCATATCCTGCTGCCTTTAGTTGCCAACGACCACGTACACATGGCACGTGGGCTTGCTGATGCTGTTGCCGCGGCCTTTTGCGCGCGCGGAGAAACGCTTGAGCGTGGCACCTTGTTCGACGTAGATGGTTTTCACCTTCAGCTCGTCGATGTCGGCGCCATCGTTGTGTTCAGCGTTGGCGATGGCGGACTCCACAACCTTCTTGATGATTCCAGCAGCTTTTTTCTGCGTGAAATTCAGGATGTTGAGGGCTTGATCCACTTTCTTGCCGCGGATCAGGTCAGCGACCAGACGGCCCTTGTCGACCGACAGACGAACGCCCCGGAGGGTTGCACGTGTTTCCATGGTCTTTTCCTTACTTTCTCACAACTTTTTTATCAGCCGGATGACCTTTGAAAGTCCGGGTGAGTGCGAACTCGCCCAGCTTGTGGCCAACCATTTGATCGGTGATGTAGACAGGTACGTGCTGCTTGCCGTTGTGAACGGCGATGGTCAGGCCGATGAACTCGGGCAGGATCATGGAGCGACGCGACCAGGTCTTGATCGGCTTTTTGTCCTTGTTGGTAACGGCCTTGTCGGCTTTGGCTACCAAATGATGGTCGACAAACGGACCTTTTTTGAGTGAACGTGTCATGGGTTAGCCTTACTTCTTGCGACGCGAAACAATCATCACTTGCGTGCGCTTGTTGTTGCGGGTGCGGTAGCCCTTGGTCAGGTTACCCCATGGATCGACAGGATGACGGCCTTCGCCGGTCTTGCCTTCACCACCGCCGTGCGGGTGGTCAACCGGGTTCATCACCACACCGCGAACGGTCGGGCGAATACCCATCCAGCGCTTCACACCGGCCTTGCCGAGACGGCGCAGGCTGTGTTCTTCGTTGGCGACTTCACCGATGGTGGCGCGGCATTCGATGTGGATCTTGCGAACTTCACCGGAGCGCATACGCACCTGGGCGTAGGTACCTTCGCGGGCCAACAAGGTTGCAGAGGTGCCGGCAGAGCGGGCGATTTGCGCGCCCTTGCCGATTTGCATCTCGATGCAGTGAATCGTCGAACCGACAGGAATATTGCGGATCGGCAGAGTGTTGCCGACGCGAATCGGCGCTTCCGAACCGCTGATCAGCGTGGCACCGACTTCAAGGCCGCGGGGGGCGATGATGTAGGTGCGCTCGCCGTCGGCGTAGCAGAGCAGAGCAATGTGGGCCGTGCGGTTGGGATCGTACTCGATACGTTCGACCTTGGCCGGAATGGCGTCCTTGTTGCGCTTGAAGTCGACCACACGGTAGTGGTGCTTGTGACCACCGCCTTTGTGGCGAACCGTGATGTGCCCGTTGTTGTTACGGCCGGACTTCTGGAATTGTGGTTCCAGCAGCGGCGCGTAAGGCTCACCCTTGTGCAGGTGATCCCGGGAGATCTTCACCATCCCGCGCATGCCGGGGGAGGTGGGTTTCATTTTAATGACAGCCATTACGCAGACTCCCCACCGAGGTTGAGCTCTTGACCTGGCTTGAGCGTCACGTAGGCCTTGCGAATGTTGTCGCGGCGGCCCACGGATTTGCCAAAGCGCTTGGTCTTGCCTTTGATGTTGAGGACGGCAACCGACTGGACGTCCACCTTGAACATCAGCTGCACAGCAGCCTTGATTTCAAATTTGGTAGCGTCCTGCAGCACCTTGAAGGTCACGGCATTGGTCTTGTCCGCAATCATCGTCGCCTTTTCAGACACGATGGGAGCGACCAGGACCTGCATCAGGCGGCCTTCGTCGAATTTCAGTTTTGGAGAAGATGGGTTACGGGCGCTCATGCGAACATCTCCTTGAGTTGGTCCATGGCAGCCTTGGTGACCAGAACCTTCTTGTAGTGAACCAGCGACACCGGATCGGCGTAACGGGGCTCAACCACGAGGATGTTCACCAGATTGCGGGAAGCCAGGTACAGGTTTTCATCAACCACATCAGCGATGACCAGCACCGAGTTGAGGTTCATGGCCTTGAACTTGTCAGCCAGGACTTTCGTCTTGGGTGAATCCACAGCCAGCGAATCAACCACAGCCAGACGGCCTTCGCGCGCCAGTTGCGAGAAGATCGACGCCATGCCGGCACGATACATCTTCTTGTTGATCTTCTGCGTGAAGTTTTCGTCAGGCATGTTCGGGAAGATACGACCGCCGCCGCGCCACAGTGGCGAAGACGTCATACCAGCACGTGCACGACCGGTGCCCTTYTGTTTAAAAGGCTTCTTGGTCGAGTGACGAACCTGCTCACGGTCCTTCTGGGCCCGGGTACCCTGGCGGGCGTTGGCCTGGAAGGCCACGACCACCTGGTGAATCAGGCTTTCGTTGTATTCGCGACCAAACACGGTATCAGGCACGTCCACTTTGGACGAAGCCAGACCTTGGTCATTCAGGAGTTCGACCTGCATCAGTTCGCTCCTTTAGCAGCGGTGGTGGGCTTGGCC
>NZ_JBFUGX010000487.1:0-3185 GCF_056402675.1 Polaromonas sp. P3_C2
GCTACTGAGTCATCTATACCCGCATCGAGCCCACTGAACTTTTACCGGATATCGAAATGGAAGAACTAAACTCGCTTTTTCACGGATTCAGCGTCATCCTGACGCCGATGAACATCGTCTTGATGTTCGTGGGCATCATTCTGGGCGTGCTGATCGGCGTGCTGCCCGGCCTGGGCGGCGCCAACGGGGTCGCCATTTTGCTGCCCCTCACGTTCACGATGTCGCCCACCTCGGCAATCATCATGCTGTCCTGCATCTATTGGGGTGCGCTTTTTGGTGGTGCGATCACCTCCATCCTGTTCAACATACCGGGAGAGCCCTGGTCGGTAGCAACCACCTTTGACGGCTACCCGATGGCTCAACAAGGCAAGGCGGGCGCCGCGCTGACAGCTGCGTTCACTTCATCTTTCGTCGGTGCCTTTGTTGCCGTCGTGATGATCACCTTTCTGGCACCCCTGGTGGCCAAGTTCGCACTCAAGTTCGGTCCACCTGAGTTCTTTGCGGTCTACCTTCTGACCTTCTGCAGTTTCGTGGGCATGGGCAAAGGCTCTCCGTTCAAGATCCTCGCGTCCATGACGCTCGGCTTTGCATTGGCGTCCGTCGGCATGGACACCGTAACCGGCCAGCTGCGCCTGACCTTCGGTATCCCGGACCTTATGCGCGGTTTCGATTTCCTGATCGCGGTAATCGGCCTGTTCGGCATCGGCGAGATTCTTCTGTCCATGGAAGAAGGACTGGCGTTCTCGGGCAAAAGCGCCAAGATCGACCCCAAGGTCGTGCTGGAGACATGGAAAAAGCTGCCGAAGTATTGGATGACGTCGGTTCGCAGCTCGCTGATCGGCATCTGGATGGGTATCACCCCTGGCGGCGCAACACCGGCCTCATTCATGAGTTACGGCCTTGCCAAGAAAATGTCGAAGAACGGCCCGAAGTTCGGCACCGGTGAGATCGAAGGTGTCATTGCTCCCGAAACCGCAGCGCACGCCGCCGGCACCAGCGCCCTGCTGCCCATGCTGGCACTGGGGATTCCGGGTTCGCCCACCGCAGCCGTTTTGCTGGGCGGCTTGCTGATCTGGGGCCTGCAGCCCGGGCCACTGCTGTTTGTTGAGCAAAAAGACTTCGTCTGGGGACTGATTGCCAGCATGTACCTGGGCAATCTCGTAGGACTGATCGTTGTGCTGACCACGGTCCCGCTGTTTGCATCCATCCTGCGCATCCCGTTCTCAATCATTGCTCCCATCATTGTGGTCATCTGTGCCATCGGCGCCTACACCGTCCACAACGCCATGTTGGACATCTGGTTCATGATGCTGTTCGGCGTGGTGGGCTACCTCTTCAAGAAACTGGACTATCCACTCGCACCGCTGGTGCTCGCGCTGGTCCTTGGAGACAAGGCCGAAGACTCGTTCCGCCAGGCGATGCTCGTGTCGCAAGGCGAAATGTCCATCATGTGGTCGAACCCGCTGGTGGGTGGCATCACGACACTTGCCCTGGTTTTGTTGCTGTGGCCACTGATCTCCCGTGTTCTGGCCAAAATTCGTCCGCCCAAGAAGACTGAATTTGCAGCGGAACAGCCTGTGGACTGAACCTTCGAGCCCATAATAAAAAAGCCGGGTATATCACCCGGCCTTTTTATTTCCGCTTCGGTCTTCCGTCAGATCTTGCCACGCTGCTTGAGTCGACTTAGGGTTTCTGCCGACAGGTTCAGGTAGGACGCTAATTCTTTCTTGGGAATACGGTCAAACAGTTCGGGATGCTTGCGCTGAAACCGCTTGACACGGCCCGGTGCATCCAGCAAATGCAGCGTAATGGTATGGGCCATGATTTCGCTCATCAAGCGCATTACGTAATACTCGAAAGACTGCTTGATTTCGTGGTGACGCTCCAGAAATGCCACCCACTCCTGCAGCGGCAGCTTTGCCACCCGGACCTTGGTCACGCAAACGGTGCTGTAAGGCGTGGGCGTACCGAGGCGCCACGCGGCATAACTGGTTTCCATGTCGCGTTCGTCGGCAAAACGAAGAATCATCTCCTTGGCCTGCTCATTGGTTACCACCCGCTTCAGGATGCCTTCGAGGATGAAATACTGCTCCATTTCATGAACACCCTGATGCAGGAGCGAGTCACCCTTCTGACCATCAACAATCACCAGATGCGGCTCCAGTTCAGCGCTTTGCTCCGTCGTAATTCCCTTCAGAACTATGTTCTGTGCCAGCTGAACACGAATGACATTTCTATCTGGATGGTTTTGTATGGACAACATGGGTTGGGAGGGTGCGGAACTGACACGTTTGTGCGGTCCAAATACAGAGAAAGTTGACCTCGGTCAAGGGTGAAACCTGAATCAATTCCTATGATAACCCGACGATGCAAATGACCCTCGTGCATGCCAATGGACAGCCAGGCCTGCTCAATTTTTACCCAAGTCAAACGAAGAGACATTTCAAATGACAAAAGACACCCAATCCGGAGAGCAGACAGATGGATTTCACCTGCTGATCGACGCGCTCAAGCTCAACGGCATTGACACGATCTTCGGCTTGCCCGGCATTCCCATCACTGACCTGACKCGCAAGGCGCAGGCTGAGGGCATCCGCATGATTTCGTTCCGCCACGAGCAGCAYGCCGGYAATGCCGCCGCKGCTGCCGGCTTCCTGACGCAAAAGYCCGGCATTTGCCTGACGGTGTCGGCGCCCGGTTTCCTCAACGGGCTCACAGCATTGGCGAACGCAACGACCAACTGCTTCCCGATGATCCTGATCAGCGGCTCAAGCGAGCGCGAGATTGTGGATCTTCAGCAGGGCGACTACGAAGAAATGGACCAGCTGGCAATTGCCAAGCCATTGTGCAAAGCAGCATTTCGCGTCCTCCACGCCGAAGACATTGGCGTCGGTATCGCGCGCGCCATCCGCTCGGCGCTGTCCGGCCGCCCTGGCGGTGTCTACCTCGACCTGCCGGCCAAACTGTTCGGGCAGACCATGGATGCTGCAGCCGGCAAAAAGTCGCTCATCGAAGTTGTGGACCCCGCTCCCCGCCAGATCCCGGCGCCCGATTCGGTCAAACGCGCGCTCGACCTGCTCAAAGGTGCCAAACGGCCGCTGATCGTGCTGGGCAAAGGCGCAGCCTACGCACAGTGCGACGCCGAAATCCGTGCCCTGATCGAAAAAACCGTCATTCCGTACCTG
>NZ_JBFUGX010000488.1:0-3178 GCF_056402675.1 Polaromonas sp. P3_C2
CCCATGCGCACCGTGATGCTGGCGTAGCCGAAAGCGTCCAGCGCGTTGCGTGCTTGCCCTGCCTGCCGCGCTTCCTGCCTGGCACGGCGGGCGCCCTGCAAATGCACGCCCATGCGTGCCATCACTTCCTTGGGCTTGATCGGTTTGGTAACGTAGTCCACCCCTCCGGCTTCCAGGGCCGCCACGAGGTACTCGGTTTCCGTGAGACCGGTCATGAAAATAATGGGGATGTGCGCCGTTTCAGCCATGGCCTTCAGGCGCTTGGCAACCTCAAAGCCATCCATCCCGGGCATCATGGCGTCTAGCAAAACGATGTCGGGCAAAGCCTGCAACGCACGCTGCAGCGCAGCCTCGCCACTGGTGGCCACAAGGACGGTATAGCCCGATTCATCGAGCGCATCGTGCAGGACCGACAGGTTGTCGGGCACGTCGTCCACAATCAGCACGATATCGCTGTTGGCCCGGTCCAGTGTGCGGTCCAGCTTTCGATCCAGCGTTGGTCCGTCGTCAAGCACGCTGCTCATGGCCCGTCTCCTTGTTGGCTAGCTGGCGGCCCATGGCTTCAAACTGAAATTGCCGCGCCAGCACGCGCATTTCGTCCACAAAGGCCGCGGCCTCCGGCCGCTGCCTTTCAATCTCTGCCAGGTTGTTCATGATGCCCCGGTAAAACCCGAGATTGACGACCTCGAGCAGGGCCGCGAGTTGGGACGCATCGGGCAGTACACGCGGTGGCACGGCCTGGACAACAGAGTCGCCGTCATCCGCAGCAAGGTCATAGCGCCACTTGATGGCCAGCCGCCGTTCAAGCCAGTCGATCAGTTCGGTATGGCGCACCGGTTTGAGGATGAAGTCCTCGGGAAGGATGCCGGCATCGTTCTCGGCGCCCTTGTCGAATGCGTTGGCGGAAACAATGGCGAGATGAATGTCCTCGTGCCCTGACGCACGCACACGGCGCAGGGTTTCCCAGCCATCGATCCCCGGCATGGCCAGGTCCATGAAGATCACGTCGGGCCGGTACCCGCTGGCCAGCAGGTCCATGCAATCGTGACCGCTGGCGGCGGTACGCAATTCAAATCCCATGGGCTCAAGCAGTTGTACCAGCAGTTCACGGTCAGGCTCTTCGTTGTCGACCACCAGCAGCTTGCGGCGAACCCCGTCATAGCCGCGCGGCTGGCGCCTGGCTGGTTTGGTGGCGGCATCCTTGACGGCTCCTGCAGCCACGTGCACTTCGGGCAAAAACAGCCGGATGCGGAAAATCGAGCCTTCGCCCGGGGTGCTGACCACCGTCATCTCGCCACCCATCAGGTCGGTCAGCATCTTGGCAATCGTCAAACCCAAACCGGCGCCCGGTGTGCCTTCCGCGCTTTGGCCGGCTGTAGCCCCGCGTGCAAAGGGCTCAAAAATCTGCGCCAACTCCGCCTCACCCATGCCCGGGCCGGTATCTTCGATGTCGATGTAGGCCATCTCGCGCGCATGGCGCAACCTGAAAATTACCTGGCCCTGCGCCGTGAACTTGATGGCGTTGCCCAGCAAATTGATGAGAATCTGCCGAACGCGTTTCTCATCGGCCCGCACCAGCTCCGGCAGATGACCGCTGGTCTCAAAGCGGAACCCGAGACCCTTGGCGGCGGCCTGCAGCTCGAACATGCCGGCCATCTCGTGCACACAGTCGGCGAAATGCATGGGCTTGACATTCAGCGTGAGCTTGCCCGCCTCGATGCGGGCAATATCGAGCGTTCCCTCGATCAGCGAGAGCAGGTGTTCGCCCCCGCGCTTGATGACGCTGACCGCCTGTTTGCGGTGCGGCGGTATGGCGTTGTCTTCACCCATCAGCTGCGCGTAACCCAGGATGCTGTTGAGCGGCGTGCGCAATTCGTGGCTGATGGCGCTGATATAGCGGCTTTTCGCCTGGTTGGCCTGGTCGGCATGGCGGCGGGCCTCTTCGGCCACCAGCTTGGCCTGTTGCAGCGCTTCGTCTGTTTGCCGGTGCGACTCGATCTCGCGCATCAGCAAATGGGTCTGGCGGTTCGATTCTTCCTGGGCCACCTGGCGGCTTTTGTGCGCCAGCACCAGCCACCAGGCAACAAGGCCGGCAATGACCAGCAAGGCCATGTACGCCTTCATGAAACCTGAACGCAAAGCCGGCTCAGAGGGTTCGATGTCCGCCAGCGCGCTGATTTCCTGGTGGTAAAGCAGGCCGAACACGCTGGCCAGCAGCGGCACGATGATGAGCATGAGCAGCAGGAAATGGCCCAGGCCCGTATCCAGGTAAGGCCAGATGCGGCGCGGCAGCAGCCAGCGCAGCGCACCGGACCACTGCGCCGACAGGCTGGCGTGCGGCTTGCACAGGTCGCCGCAGCGCGCGTCCAGCGTGCAGCACAGCGAGCAGATGGGCCCCTGGTAGGCGGGGCAGTGTGCCATGTCCGGGCCTTCGTAGGCGCGTTCACAAATCACACACTGCTGCGTTGCATAGCGCTTGTAGGAACCGTCGGAAGAAGTCGCTCCGGAGCTGCGCGCAATGTAGTAACGGCCCCGGGTCGCCCAGGCGATCAGGGGCGCGGCCACAAATGCGGTGCCCATGGCGATCACCGCGGAAAAAGCCCGCGCCGTTTCGCCGTAAAGCCCCAGATGCGCTGTAACCGACAACAGCGAAGCCAGCGCCATGGCGCCCACACCGACCGGGTTGATGTCGTACAGGTGGGCCCGTTTGAATTCAATGCCTTTGGGAGAAAGGCCCAATGGTTTGTTGACGACCAGGTCGGCGACGACAGCCATCACCCAGGCGATGGCGATGTTCGAATACAGCCCCAACACGTCGCCCAGCGCCTGGAACACATTCATCTCCATCAGCATGAAGGCAATGAGCGTGTTGAACACCACCCAGACCACCCGCCCGGGGTGGCTGTGCGTGATGCGCGAGAAAAAATTCGACCACGCCAGCGAACCGGCGTACGCGTTGGTCACATTGATCTTGAGCTGAGACACCACCACGAACAGCGCCGTGGCCGCCACCGCCATGCCGTAATTCGGAAAGACATACTCGTAGGCCGCAAGGTACATCTGGTTGGGGTCTACCGCCCGGTCCAGCGGGACCATGTTGGAGATGGCCAGATAGGCTAGCAAAGCGCCGCCCAGCATTTTCACCACGCCGAGTAGCACCCAGCCTGGTCCCCCCACC
>NZ_JBFUGX010000489.1:0-3178 GCF_056402675.1 Polaromonas sp. P3_C2
GTCTGGTGCAATAGACCCAACTTCCCGAAACGGGGGTTGGCCCGGGTCTCTGGTGGTGCCATAAAGGCGAAAGTCTGAAATGGTCCCCGTGCCGGAGCCCTATGTTTAACCTTGGAGAAACTCTCAATGAAAAAGACTCTTATCGCCCTGGCTGCACTCGCTGCAACCGCTGGCGTTGCACATGCCCAATCCTCTGTGACCCTGTACGGCGTTGCCGATGCATTCGTTGGTCAGCAGAACGTTAAAGTTCAGTCGGCTACCACCAACACCAGCATTTCCAACAACATCCAAGGCGGCAGCGGTTTGAGCAGCTCGCGTTGGGGCCTGCGCGGTAGCGAAGACCTCGGTGGCGGCTTGGCTGCTGTGTTCACCCTCGAAGGCGGCTTCGCCATTGACAGCGGTGCTTTGGCTAACGCCGGCGGCAGCAGCGCTGCCGCTTCGACCAGCGTCCTGTTTGGCCGTACCGCTTCCGTGGGCCTGAAAGGCAGCTTCGGTGAAGTTCGCCTCGGTCGCCAGTACACCGCTTACGACTCGCTGCGCGGCGCTACCAACAACACGTATGACTCCAACACGTTCGCCACCACCGGCACCGTGTGGGGTGTTGGTCTGCAAGACTACAGCAACCGTGCCAACAACGCCATCCGTTATGACACCCCAGTTTTCTCTGGCTTCAGCGGTTCGGTGATGTACGCATTTGGTGAAGACAAGTCGGCAACGGTTTCTGCTTCCAGCAGCGCCAGCGCCCACATCAAGTACGCCAATGGCCCTCTGCTGGTCGGTTACGGCTACCAGGCTGAAAAGTCCAACGGTGTCAGCACGATGTTCTCCGGCGCGAACGGCCTTGGCGCCAACAGCATCGCTTCCGCCGCCAGCAATGCAGGTACCCCATCTCCGCTCGTGACTACCCGCAAGTACAACTTGCTGGGCGCTACGTATGACTTCGGCGTTGCCAAGCTCGTCGGTAGCTATAACACCGCCAAGGGCCTGATCGCCGCTGGTGTGGATGCCAMGGACAAGGAATACCAAGTGGGCGTGAGCGTTCCGTTTGGCGCCGCTTCCATTGCTGCTGGTTATACCCGTACCAAGAGCGAGTTCTCTGGCGTGAGCCGCAAAGGCACCGGCTACAGCCTGCTGGGTACCTATGATCTGTCCAAGCGCACCACGCTGTACACCGGTTACACCAATGTCAAGGGCGAGTCCGCAACGGACCTGACCCGTACCGACAAGGCAACCGTGTTTGCTGCTGGTGTTCGCCACACGTTCTAATCTGAAGCTGGCTTAAGCCAGTTTTTGATGAGAATCTGAAAGCCGTCTCGGGGTAACCCGGGGCGGCTTTTTTCGTGAAGAAAGACACATGTACACGTTTGATGCCGTGAGTCGTTGAAATTGGTGAAACTTTTCCGCATCTGCCGCGTTAAATGCGCAGGTTCTGCTATTTGAGTCAACTCGCAATAGATACTACGGTTCATCGTCGTCAGCCCCAATCTCTCAATGCCATTGCTACATCGCCACTTTTTCCTGTGCACGTTGCGTTTGCTTGCTGCCGGTTGCGTGCTCCTTATCGCGGGTTGTGCGGGATTCGCACCTTCCGCACCTGCAGCAGGCACGAACGTCGACTGGACTTCGGCGTCGTCCACAAGCACTACCGCAGATGCCATCAAGTGGCAGCACTRCACATTTCCGGGTAAGAAGTCGACCCGCTACCGTGCTGTGCGCATGGACGGGCGCAATGCCATCCTCGGTGAATCCGACAGCGCCGCCAGCATGCTGCGGCAAAACCTGCGTATAGAGCCCGCAGAACTTGGAACCCTGGGCTTTTCCTGGAAGGTGCCGAAGATGATTACGGGTGCGGACATGACGCAACGCGACAGCGATGATTCACCCGTGCGTGTGGTCCTGGCCTTTGAAGGTGACAGGTCGAAGTTTTCCGCCAAGAACGCCATGCTTTCAGAGCTTGCATTGGCACTGACAGGCGAGCCGCTGCCTTATGCGACTCTCATGTATGTCTGGGGCTCTCACAGCGCGCCAGAAAGCGTGATCATCAATACACGGACCGACCGGATCCGCAAAGTGGTGATCGAATCCGGTCCCGGCCGCCTTGATCGCTGGCTCGATTACCAGCGTGACATTCGTGCCGACTACCAAAAGGCCTTCGGCGAGCCGCCCGGCGCTTTGGTCGGTGTCGCCATCATGACTGACAGCGACAACACGCGCCAAATCACCAAGGCATGGTACGGCCCCGTCAGCTTCAAAAGCAAAACTGCAAGCATGGTGGCCAGGCCCGCAATGGCGCCGGAATTGCTGCAGGTTTCACAAACCCCTGGATTTGCACCGCTATCCCTTCGGGACTAGTATTTAACCTGCTGAACTCGGGACTCCACTGACATGCGCGCTCCGGCCAATCTTCCAAGTGCTTCATCCATTCAGCCTGCCGCAGCGGGAGATATTGCAAACCCCGATCGCCCCTCTCCACTGCGTGCCTCTGGGCGGGCCTTTGCGCAAATAGCGCAATACCACCCCGAACTGACCGCCTTCCGGCGCGACCTGCATGCCCACCCGGAACTCGGGTTTGAAGAGGTTTACACCTCCAGCCGGGTAGTGCATGCGCTCAAGTTATGCGGTGTTGACGAGGTGCACACCGGTGTTGGGAAAACAGGTGTTGTGGCTGTCATCAAGGGTCAGCAGTCAGCCAAGGCTTCCGGTCAACCCGGCTTTAAGCCCATGATCGGGTTGCGTGCTGACATGGACGCGCTTCCCATGACAGAACACAACGAGTTTGGCTGGAAGTCCGCCAAGGCCGGGTTGATGCACGGTTGCGGGCATGACGGGCACACCACCATGCTGGTAGGCGCCGCCCGTTACCTCGCAGAGACCCGCAATTTTGCCGGCGATGCGGTGCTGGTTTTCCAGCCCGCGGAGGAGGGGCGTGGAGGGGCCGATGCGATGATCAAGGACGGCTTGTTCGAGCGTTTTCCCGTGCAAGCCATTTACGCCATGCACAACTGGCCCGCGATGCAGCCTGGCACCATCGGGATCAATCCCGGCCCCATGATGGCCGCGGCCGACCGCATCACCATCGAGATTACCGGCAAGGGCGGCCACGGGGCACACGCCTACCTCACGGTCGATCCGGTGCTGGTGGCCGCTCACATCATCACCGCGGTGCAAGGCATCGTCT
>NZ_JBFUGX010000490.1:0-3168 GCF_056402675.1 Polaromonas sp. P3_C2
GACTTGAACAGTGGGCGCATCGTGGTGGGCAGCGCGTCGTTGCCGGAAGTGGCAAACACCGCAGACGTTGCGTTGGAAAGCGAATAGCCGTGAAAGTCAAACGCCACAGTCTCTTTCTGCTCAGGCACCTGCTTGCCAAAGGCCGGGAAGATCGCGCCGTTCTGCCGAACCTCCTGCAGGCGCACGCCATTGCCCTCGGCCTTCCAGCGCCCACCGGCCAGCATGTCGAGCGAGCCGCCCATGAAGGTAAAGCAGAAGGTGTTGTCGTCCAGCAGCATCAGCTGCGCACGCGAATCAACAGAGCCCTGCGTGTAGCCACCCACATAAGGCTTTTCAGCCGCGGTCAGCGCATGCGCACCGGCCATCGGCAGCAAGGTGAGGGCGAAGGCGGCAAGCGTGGTGCCAGGAGGCTGGGAGATGGAGCGCATGGGCGGTGAGTCCGGTGGGGGTTGAAGCCAATGAATGTATTACAGCGGGTGCCCTGGTTGCGCCGGTATCAATAACCGGGCTTCGGTGCGCGGCAGCGGCCCGGGCGATGGATGCAGCCTTGTTGGGCGGTTTTCAAATATCAAAAGTGGCCGCAGACCAATAAGAACGTGCACGAGCAGCTATCAATTTAGTAGCGAGTCGCGTCCGCCGCAGGAACACAGCCAGCCTACTTGTCGTCAGAAAAGTAAGGCGCGCCCTGCAGGGCCGTCAGCGGCAGATAGAAAGTTTTCACAGGCACCAGCGGCGGCTGTTTCACGGACGTCGCGCGTCCGGCCGCTATCTCCGCGGCTTCTTCTTCGCTGGGGCGTTTGGGCTCAGCCAGCGCGGGCCGTATGCAGGCCGAGCGTATTCTTTCCAGGGCTTTTTCCGGCAACTCCTTGCGCGGGCCAAAGCGGCTGCCGTCGACATGCAGCACCTCACCATCCTTCAGCGTGGCAAGCTGGTTCAGCGGCGGGTTGCCAAACGCCGGGTTGTAGCCCACGCGCAGCGTGTTCGCGTCACCGCGCCGGTACTGCACCACGCGCAGCTGCTTGGGCTGGCCGTTGGCATCCACTTCCGCGTCGGCGATATAAAAGTAGCGCACCTGCGCCGCCGGCATGGGCGGCAGCTTGTAGCTGGAAGACCAGCCGTTGTGGCCGTCCTTGAAGAGCCGGCGCAGGCTGGTGGGCAAGGTCTCGTCAGTGCCCGTGGCAAACGCGACCGACACCGCGCGAGACAGCGAATGGCCGTGAAAGTCAAACTCCACGGGCCCTTTCTCAGGCAGCACCGCCCTGCCAAAGACGGGGAAGACGGAGCCGTTTTGCCGTACCTCCTGCAGGCGCACGCCGTTGCCCTCGGCCTTCCAGCGCCCGCCGGCCAGCATGTCGAGCGAGCCGCCCATGAAACTAAAACAAAACGTGTTGTCGTCCAGCAGCATCAGCTGCGCACGCGAATCGACCGAACCCTGCGTGTAGCCACCAACATACGGCTGTTCAGCCGGGGTAACAGCCAGCGCGCCGGCCAGCGGCAGCAGGGTGAGGGCGAAGGTGGCAAGCGTGGTGCAAAGAGGCCGGGAGCTTGGGCGCATGGGTATCCAGGTGGTGATGAAAGGGTGATGAAGGCAGTGAATGTATTACAGCGGTTGCCCAGCGGCGCCGCGCTCAATGCAAGCAGATGTCAGCGCGCGGACCAAGGCACTAAGGCACAAAGCGCGAAGCCACAAACGCCAGCCCCGCCAGCCCGCCCCACAGCAGCGCCGTTACCAGCCGGTTGCGTTCGTTTTCATGGTGCGTCATGAAGAGGTGGCCCAGCAGCCAGGTAATGCCACTGAAGCCAAACAGCAAACCGACCAGCGCGGCCGCGCCAGCGTAGACGCCATGCACCCATAAGGGGATGGCCATGAAAAGATGGCTTAGGCTGCGCGGCGAAAGAATCAGGTACAGGCCCAGGTAAAGCGAAACCTCAAATATCGGCACCGCCACCAGCGCAGCCACCAGCCGCCACAGCAGGCCTTCGCTTTCGTCAGGGGCCGGCCGGCGCTTGCGCAGGTAAGGGGGTCTATCCATGGGGTGGGACTATAGCGGTACGTCAGCGCACGGCGAAGTAACGACTGCGAGTTATTCACCAGCGGGGGCCGCGGTCCGGCTTTGCCGGCCTCAAGGCGCCCGTCCCCTGCAAGGGGAGAGGGGGCTACACGCAGTGAGCCCCAACAGGGGTGTGCCATTTATTCAACAGGGGTGTGCCAGCTTGCGCAATTGCGCATGCGCCGCATCTTCCAGATCCAGCGGCTGCTGCTGCTTGGCTTTTAAATAGCGGTTGGTAAACACATCCAGGTAAGCCTCCAGCGTTTGCGCCGCATGCGTTTCACCGGCCAGCTCCAGGCAGAGGGCGGCCACTTCAGACGTGCAAAAGTGCGTGTCGCGCTGCGAGCGGCGCAGCTTGTAGCGAGAAAGCTGCTCGCTCTGCAAACTCAGCACCGGCAAGTGGTTGAGATAGGGGCTTTTGCGAAACATCTTGCGTGCTTCGGGCCACGTCGCGTCGAGCAGCACAAACAGCGGGCGTTTGCCCTTTGTGCCATCAGTCGGGTCGGCAGGCAACACATCTGCCACCACCCGCTCAGCCGCCACAAACTCACCGGGAAAGACCAGGTAGGGCTGCCATTGCGGATCCGCCAGCAACGCCAGCAGCGCAGGGTCTACCTCGGTGCGCGCCCACTCAAACGCAAACGTGTCCGCCACCACATCGGCAATCAGCCAGCCCGTGTTGCTGGGTTTCAGCGCCTCGATGTCTGCCATGACCAGGCACACACCCGCGCGCGTGGGCACGCTGGGGCGCAGGGCGCACATGCAGTGGCTGGGCATCAGGCGGCAACCGGCGCAGCGCACATTGCGTGGGCCGCCACGGGCCAGGAACGGTTTGGAGGCGCGCGCCAGCCGCGCGGTGCGCAGGCGGGAAACTGCGTGAGCGGCCTGGGAAGTTGGGGTCATAGGCAGAGTATCGCCAAATCGCGCCGGGCTACTCCAGCTTCAAGCGACTTCAGGCCTTCTCAAGCTCTTGTTTCGCATGGGCTGCGCCCGGCCCGTTCGGTGCCAGCTCCAGGTAATTGCGAAACGCCTTCTTCGCCTTGTCGCCATCGCCCGCCCGTGCATGGGCGTCTCCCAGGTTCAGGTAGGCAATCGCGCGCGAAGGGTCCATCTTCAC
>NZ_JBFUGX010000491.1:0-3156 GCF_056402675.1 Polaromonas sp. P3_C2
AAGTAGGTGTTGGGCTCGATGGTCAGGTGGTAAATCGAGATGTGCGGGGAAGTAGGTGTTGGGCTCGATGGTCAGGTGGTAAATCGAGATGTGCGGGGGCTGCAGCGCCAGCGCCTGCCGCATGTCCTGCTCCAGGCTTTCCATGGTCTGGCCTGGCAGCGCGTACATGATGTCGAGGTTGAAGGTGTCGAAGGCTTGTGCGGCTTCTTCTACCGCGGCGATGGCCTGGGCGCGGTCGTGCACGCGGCCGAGGGCTTTGAGGTGTTTGTCGTCAAAGCTCTGCACGCCGACGGACAGGCGTGTGACGCCGGCGCTGCGAAAGGCCTTGAAGCGGTCTTTTTCAAAGGTGCCGGGGTTGGCTTCGAGCGTGATTTCGCAGTCGGCTTCAAGCCTGAGGCGTGCGCGGATGTCGGCAAGCAAGCGGTCTATGGCCTGCGGCGAAAACAGGCTGGGTGTGCCGCCGCCAATAAAAATGCTGTGGACCATGCGGCCCCAGATCAGGGGCAGCGCGGCCTCCAGATCGGCCACTACGGCGTCGATGTAGCGCTGCTCTGGCATTTCGCCCGCGACCTCGTGCGAATTGAAGTCGCAATAAGGGCATTTCTTGAGGCACCAGGGCAGGTGCACGTACAGCGACAGCGGCGGCAACGCGGCCAGCTGCAGCGTGCCGCTGCGCATGTAGTGCTGGATGTCTTGCTGGGCCATAAAAGGAAGAGTGGTTACAGCCAGCGCTCACGCATGAGTTCGATCATTTGCCGTGCGGCCTTGCCGCGGTGGCTGTTGGCGTTTTTTACCTCAACGGGCAACTGTGCAAAGGATTGGCCGAACTCGGGGATGTACATCACGGGGTCGAAACCGAAGCCGTTGCTGCCGACGGGCGCGGGTGCGATTTCTCCGGCCACGCGGCCTGAGGCAATCAGTGGCTCCGGGTCTTCTGCAGACCGGACCGCCACCAGGGTGCTAACCAGCGCCGCGCGACGCTGGGCGGGCTGCGTCAGGCCGGCCATTTGCTCCAGCAAGGCTTTGACGTTGTTGTCGTCGCCCTTGGCATAGCCAAACTGCGTGGCGTAAAACGCGGTGTCCACGCCGGGCAGGCCGCCAAAGGCATCCACGCACAAACCGGCGTCGTCGGCCAGCGCGGGCAGGCCACTGAGGCGCGACGCCTGGCGGGCTTTGGCAAGTGCGTTTTCCACAAAGGTGCGAAAGGGCTCGTCAGCCTCCGGCAGGCCCAGCTCGGCCTGGCTGACCAGCGTCAGGCCCAGGGGAAGGAGCATGGCCTTGAGCTCGGCGAGTTTGCCCTGGTTGTTCGACGCAAGTACGATTTTCATAAGCAAAAAATGGCTCCAGGCCAATAGGGGTCTGCGCGAGCAGCTATTAATTTGATAGCGACTGTTTCTGCATGCCGACCAGTTCGACGATGCCTTTTTCGGCCAGAACCAGCAGCGCGTCCATTTCCTTGCGCGAGAACGCCGCACCTTCGGCGGTGCCCTGCACTTCCACGTAGTTGCCGGCGCCGGTCATGACGACATTCATGTCGGTGTCGCAGGCGGAGTCTTCGGTGTATTCCAGGTCCAGCAGGGGCGTACCCCGCACGATGCCGACCGAAATTGCCGCGACGTGGTCGATGATGGGGGTTTGCTGGAGCTTGCCGCTGGCCAGCAGGGTATTAACGGCGTCCTGCGCAGCCACAAAAGCGCCGGTGATGCTGGCGGTGCGGGTGCCGCCGTCAGCCTGAATCACGTCGCAATCAAGATGGATGGTGCGCTCGCCGAGTTTCTTCAAGTCAAACACCGCCCGCATCGACCGGCCGATGAGGCGCTGGATTTCCTGGGTGCGGCCGCTTTGCTTGCCGCGGGCGGCTTCGCGGTCTCCGCGGGTGTGCGTGGCGCGGGGCAGCATGCCGTATTCGGCGGTGACCCAGCCTTCGCCGCTGCCCTTTTTGTGGCCGGGCACTTTTTCTTCAACGGAGGCGGTGCAGAGCACCTTGGTGCCGCCGAACTCGATGAGCACCGAGCCTTCGGCGTAGGCCGTGTAGTGGCGGGTGATGCGCACGGGGCGCAGGGCGTCGGCCGCACGCGCGCCGCTTCGTTCAAACTGACTCATGGTGGATG
Organism: Polaromonas sp. P3_C2; assembly: GCF_056402675.1. Classification (NCBI taxonomy): domain Bacteria; kingdom Pseudomonadati; phylum Pseudomonadota; class Betaproteobacteria; order Burkholderiales; family Comamonadaceae; genus Polaromonas; species Polaromonas sp. P3_C2. Next base: position 2,112 of record NZ_JBFUGX010000491.1, read on the forward strand.
GCTTTCTGGCAAGGCGCCGGATTGAATGGCGGAATTGAGGGGGAACGGAATTGGAATGGAGCGGAAACGGGAGAGGCAAGCGGCGCCGAAGGCGCAGCCACCGAAACGGCTAACCCGGGGTATCAGGCTTTTCTTGCGGCTGAGCGGCGAATGGCTTCGTTGATTTCAGCGATGGAGCGTTCAATGGTCGCTTCGTCAAGGTCGTCCACCACGGTATCCAGCACGCCGGCCTGGATGGTCGAGGCGAAAACGCCGTCCATGATGCTGTCGGTAGACACCCCCCGGGTGGATTCGAAGGCGTCAGGCGTTTCCCACTCCATGGCCAGCACGGTGACGTTGTCGCTGTGTTCGCCGCCGGTACGCAAGGCATTTTCAACCAGGTCGGGGACGGCATCCGAAACCCCTTTGCCGGCCAGCTGGCGGACAATTTCCTCGTCACTCAGGCTGCCCCAGAGACCGTCGGAGCAGAGCAGCAGCTTGTCGCCCTGCTGCAGGGTCACGGGCCCGGCAACGTCAAAAACAGGTTTTGTAGGAGAACCGAGGCAGGTGAACAGGATGTTGCGGTTGATGCGTTCGAGCTTGATGACGCCGGCGCTCTGCTGCTCCAGGTAGGAGTGGTCGCGGGTACGTGTCAGCAGTTCGCCGTCTCGCACCACATACAGGCGTGAATCGCCGCAATGGACCCAAGTGGCTCCGGTGCCCTGCAAAATCGCCGCGACCAGCGTGGTGCGGGGCGTGTCGAGCATGCCTTTTTCGCTGGCGTAGCGAATGATCTGGTGGTGCGCCGCCATCAGCGCGGTGGAAAGAAATTCGGTGGTGTCTTCAATGACAGGGCGCGCTTCTTTCTGGTACAGCGCGGAAATGGTCTGCAGCGCAAGCTGCGCCGCCACTTCGCCTTCAGGATGGCCGCCCATGCCGTCTGCCAGCACAAACAGGCCCGACTCTCGCGTGTAGCAATAGCCCATCCGGTCTTCATTCTTCTCGCGCCCGCCTTTTCGGCTTACCTGAAAGACTGAGAATTTCATTTGAATTTAGTCGCGTAGCC
>NZ_JBFUGX010000492.1:0-3134 GCF_056402675.1 Polaromonas sp. P3_C2
ATCCAGGATGCCATCAAGTTTCCAGACCTGATCCATGCAGTCAAGCCCGAACCGCACCATGAAATGCCCCAGGCGGCCAGTGCCCACGACACCTTCTGGGATTTTGCTTCGCTGATGCCCGAAACCACACACATGCTGATGTGGGCCATGTCAGACCGCGCTATACCGCGCAGCCTCCGCATGATGGAGGGCTTCGGTGTCCATGCATTTCGTTTTATCAATGCCCGTGGCGATTCGCACTTTGTGAAGTTTCACTGGAAACCCAAGCTCGGCGTTCACGGACTGGCATGGGATGAAGCCCAGAAGATTGCCGGCAAAGACGCTGACTTTCACCGGCGCGACCTATGGGAGGCCATCGAAAGCGGCAATTTTCCCGAATGGGAGCTGGGCGTTCAAATCGTGGACGAAGGCAAGGAGGACGAGCTGGGGTTCGACATCCTGGACCCGACCAAACTGATCCCGGAAGAACAGGTGCCCGTGCAGATCATCGGGAAGATGGTGTTGAACCGTAATCCCGACAATTTCTTTGCTGAAACCGAGCAGGTGGCATTCCACCCTGGCCACCTGGTGCCGGGCATCGATTTTTCCAATGACCCGCTGCTGCAGGGCCGCCTTTTTTCCTACACGGACACGCAGCTGTCACGCCTGGGCGGCGCCAATTTCCACGAGATTCCGATCAACCGCGCCGTCTGCCCGATGCACAACTTCCAGCGCGACGGCATGCACCGCCAGGCGATCAGCAAAGGACGGGTAGCGTATGAGCCCAATACGCTGGGCAATGGGACAGAGTTCAGGATCGATGGCGGAGCGCATGGCTTCCAGTCATACCCAGAACAGGTAGAGCCACCCAAAATCAGGCGCCGCAGCCCTTCATTCGACGATCATTTCTCCCAGGCGGCACTGTTCTGGAACAGCCAGAGCGCGGTGGAAAAAGACCATATCGTTGCGGCATTCCGGTTTGAGCTCTCCAAGGTGGAGGTCCCTGAAATCCGCCAGCGCATGGTGGACAACCTGGCCCATGTGGACCTGAAACTGGCAACCCGTGTGGCAACCCCGCTGGGCATCAATCCGCCGGATCCCAAGGCCGCATCCGGCAGGCTGGGTTTCCGGGATTACCGCATGACTAGCAAGATCGAGGAAGACCCGGCATTGCGCATGGTGGGCCGCACCGGCGGCAGCGTCAAGACACGCAAAGTGGCCATCCTGGTAGCGGACGGCGTCGAAGCCGCAGCCCTCAAGCGCATCCAGCAAGACCTCCTGGACGCCGGTGCGCTGTGCAAACTCGTCGCGCCACACCTCGGCACAGTCAGCACTTCGTCCGGCCGGCAGCTTGCGGTGGACCATACTTTCACGAATATGCCCTCCGTGATGTTCGACGCAGTGCTGATCCCCGGGGGAGGCGACAGCATAGGCACCCTGGCCGCCATGGGCGAAGCTGTGCATTTCGTGCTGGAGGCCTACAAGCATTGCAAAACGATTTGCGCCATCAACGATGGCGTCCAGCTGTTAAGCACCCTGGGTTTCAGCCTGGGCAAAGACCCGGAGCTGATCCAAGTGCCGACGCCAGGAGTCCTGATTGCCGATGCACGCAAAGTGACTGAGGGGCAGGTTTCACAGGACTTTATGGCAGCCATCGCCCTGCATCGCCACTGGGACCGGTTGAATGTCGACGCCATCCCGGCGTGAGACTTCAAAGCCCTTCAGGGATTCAGCGTGAGCCGGTGCACGTAGGTTGACGGGTTCATCTGCAACGGCCGGTATTGCACTGCGGCCCAGCGCTCCTTCATGTCGCGATAGCGTCCGGAAAACACAAGGCCGCTTTGCCCCGTTTGGTAAATGAAGCGTGAGTTCTCCAGGTCTGCGAGGTCATACACGGCCCGCAAAGAAGCGGCCTGCCGGTTGGCGAAAGGCGCCGCGTCCCCGGTCGCCCAGTATTGCCCCACGTTGACGGTAAAGGTGTCCCCACCGGTGGGAACGCGGACATCGAAAAATTGTGCGAGCCAGGGCACGTTGCCAAATGGCTTGTGGGCAGACAGCGCGAAGTGCGCCCTGCCCCAGCTCCAGGCCTCTACGTCGTTCCCATAGGCTGCCTGGAGGCGATCCAGCGCCCGGTTCAGCGCAGCAGCAGACTGCGCCGCACAACCAGCGGTGCCGCACCATCCGGTGTCGTTGTGCTCGAGAATGTCTTCCAGCGTGCTCCTGAAATGGCGCTTGCCGTAAAGGGTCTTGAACGCGGGCTCACCCAGTTTTGCACCGATGATGCCCCGTGTCAGCTCGTCTGCCCACGCGGCAAACACCAGCGGCGCCGCGTGGTCGGCACGCATGGCCCCGTCAAATCCCGCCATCCTGCGGCGTACTGCTTCTGCCAATGGATGGGCGGAAGACTGCGACAGCGTTTTCTGCAGGAAAGGCAAGAGCCGCACTGTGGCCGCCGAGAACTGGTCACCCTGTATTTTTTGCATGGACTCCATGGTGTGCCTGGGTGTGGCAGCCAGCAATTGCTCAATGCGGTTGTAGCGGTAAGGCACGGTCCAGTCCTGCCCCATGAAGAAGGGATAAGCAGGTGGCGAAATGCGCTGGTTCGCTGTAGACCACCAGCCCTTGGCCTCAATCGCCGAATTGGCAGCCTCGGGCGTCTGCGCATAAGGCACCCAGCCTGCCCAGTCGTATCGCACTTCCCAGCCGGGTGACGGCGCGGTCCCTAGGATGTCGTTATCGGGTTTTCGCAGCGGCACCTTGCCGACCGCCTTGAAACCGGTCTGGCCGAAAACATCCGCGGTCACGACGTTTTGCATGGGCGAGTGATAGGCCGAAAATGCCGCAAGCAACTCCTGGGCAGACTGCGCCCGATTGGCGCGCAGGCCTGCCAGCACGGTCTGGTTGTCGGCATCAAGGGCACTCCAGCGCAACGCGATCACATATTTGCGGATATCAAGCAGGTCGGCGTGCGACTTCTGGACGTCACTGAGAACGGGACCGTGGCGGCTTTCTCGTACATTGAGCACCACATCGGGTTGACCCTTCACCTTGATCGTCTCGCTACGAACCTTGAAGTCCTCCCAGGCCATGTCGGCGTTTGCGCCGCCAGCATGGGGTACGCGGTACTGCTGCGCATTGGCGGGATTGACCTGCTC
>NZ_JBFUGX010000493.1:0-3129 GCF_056402675.1 Polaromonas sp. P3_C2
GTCATAAAGCCATTAAAACAGCGGGCCGTGAAGGACATGCGCAAATGGTAGCCGAGCAGGCTGMTGCGGCGTGGCCAAAGCGTTGTCGAGACCAGTTATCCATCGAGATGCTATTGATTTGATAGCTGCTTGCGCACATCAAACAAGGGCCGAGGGCCAATACGCCGCTGTGCTTTTTGCCCACGCAGAGCCGGCCGCTTGCCATTCAGCGGGAACAAGGCATTGACAGAATTCCGCAGGCTTAAAAAGCCAGAAAATTGACGCTATAATCTAAGGCTGTATTCCTCAATAGCTCAGTTGGTAGAGCGCCGGACTGTTAATCCGTAGGTCCCTGGTTCGAGCCCAGGTTGAGGAGCCAATAAATTCAAGGCCTGCACGCAAGTGCGGGCCTTTTGTCTTTCTTGGCGCCGCGAAACATGATGAGGCGCCACGTCTCATACCATTTCCCCGCGTCAGCTCGATCCTGGTGGTCTGCCGTTAAGTGCCCTATCGTCAGGCGGGGTACCTAGTACCATCGTCAGGAAAATCTTCGAATACCTTCGAATACACAAGGCGACGAGTAGTTGATGGCGCCCTCACAGACCGTAAACATGCAAAACCTAGAAATCAAGCTGCGGATATTCGGCACCCTCCTGGTGCTCTTGCTATTCGTGCCAGCCAGCCATGCGCAAGTCTATAAGTGGGTAGATGCGAAGGGGCAAACGCATTATTCTTCGCGAAAGGACGATGCCGGTGCGGCCAGGGCAGATGAAGTGAAACTGCCGCCTCAGCCAGCACCGTCTCCAATCGCCAAACCTTCAGCCGAATACTTGCGTGGACAAACCAGGCAACCGCAACCACGACTGGTGCCGGAGAAGGTGGCTGACAGTCCACCCACACCAAAACCGCCCAAATCGCTCTCGGGGGGAAAAGAAGATGGCACCGATGCGTCACGATGTGCTCTGGCCCGGGACGTTCTTAGCGGCGCTGTAAGGCACCGCAATGGGCAACCCACGGACAAATATGATCGTGACGTTGCCCAAAATGATGTCCGGGCATTTTGCCGCTAGTGGCACCTCTGCTTGAATTTGCAGGGTGTACCTGAGGGCTACGGAAAACGAATGACTGCACTCATGACTGAAACTGCTTTTGACCACGAATACCCCCGAGTGCTGAGCATTGCAGGGTCCGACAGCGGCGGCGGCGCCGGCATCCAGGCCGATCTCAAGACTTTCGCCGCGCTGGGCTGCTACGGCATGACCGCCATCACAGCGCTGACGGCCCAGAACACGCGCGGCGTTCGCGCCATCCACGGCGTGCCGCCGCAGATGCTGCGCGACCAGATCGATGCCGTGATCGAAGACATAGGCACGCATGCGGTGAAGATAGGCATGCTGCACGCGCCCGACATCGTGCGGACCGTGGCGGAGGCAATTGACCGGCATGCGCTGCAGAACGTGGTGCTGGATCCGGTCATGGTCGCCACCAGCGGCGCGGTGCTGATCGACAACCCGGCCATTGCGGTGCTGGTGCGGGAGCTCTTCCCACGTGCCATGGTGGTCACCCCAAATCTCGACGAAGCTTCGCTGTTGGTCGGCCGCCCTCTGGGCGATGAGCAGGCCATGCAGGCCGCCGCACAGGAGTTGCTGACGCAGGGCGCCCGCGCCGTGCTGCTCAAGGGCGGGCATTTGCCCGGCGACGTGGTCAGCGATTTACTGGTCACGCAAAATGGCGAACTGCACTGGATGCGCGGGCCGCGCATTCCCAGCCCCAACACCCACGGCACCGGTTGCACGTTGTCGTCTGCGATTGCCGCGCACCTGGCGTTGGGGCACCCTCTGCTGGAGGCCGTGCAGCTCGCACGTGCCTATGTGCGCGCAGCGCTGGAGGCCGGTGCGCGGGTGCGTACAGGTGCCGGTGGCGGGCCGCTGAACCACGGCCACGCGCCCATCGCGATGCGGCTCAAGCCGCTGCGGTAATACCGGAGCGGCCGCTGCGGGTGAGGCGTGCCAATGCAAAAGTCAGCACCAGCGTTGGTAGCGCTGCACCCCACTCGGGCGCAAATTTCGCGCACAGGTGATAACACGCAATGCCCAGCACCCAGATCGCGACGGCGCTGGGATTCACCTTGCGTTCGGCCACCAGCGAAGCGATATCGGACGTGCCGGCCAGCCGCGCCAGAATCACGCCGTACAAGGGCACAAAGACCGAACTGAGCATCAACAAAAAAGGCTCCAGGCTGTGCATGGGCAGCACCAGCGCCAGCGCAGTGCACAGCAGGGCCAGCCMCACGCCCCAGCGCCGCACGCTCCAGGCCGGTTTCAGGCTGTGGCCGGCCACCGAGCCCGAATAGAGATCGCCATACGCGTTGTCGACCTCATCGATCAGGATCAGCCCCAGCGCGATCAGGCCGCCTTGCGCCAGCAGCAGCGCGGCGACCAGGTCGGTACTGGGCGCCGTGATAGCGACGAGCACGCCCAGCGCATAGCACCAGATATTGGCGACGGCATAGCCCATCCAGGTGCCGCGCAGCGCGGCTTTTCCATCGCGTCCATGGCGCGCGAAATCGGCCACGAGGGGTAACCACGACACCGGCATTGCGATCACCAGGTCGAGTGCGGACAGCGTGCTCATGCCGCCTTCGCCGGGCCGCATCCAYAGCGCGCTCAGTCCTTGGGCATTGGCCTTGGCCAGGAATTGCCAGCTCAACCACAGCAGCGAGGCGATGACCAGCGGCAGGCCATAACGGCCTATGAATTTGCGCACCAGTTTCACCATGGAGCCTGAGAGCAGCGTCAGCAGCACCGCACCCCACAGCAGGGTAGCGAGAAGGGGCCACAAGGCTCCGGTAAAGCCGCCCGACTGGCGCGCAATGGCCATGGTGCCGTCGCGCATCACCACAAGCTCAAACGTGGTCCAGCCGATGAGCTGCACGATGTTGAGCAGCACCGGCAGGCGCGCAAAGCTGCTGCCATAGGTGGCATGCATCAGCCCGGCGCTGGAAAGCCCGCTGTCGCAGCCGATCCTGGCCGTCCAGGCCAGCAAGCCGGCGCCAAGTACCGAGCCGCAAACGATCACCAGCAAGGCTGTCTGGGTGCCAACGGCCGGCACCAGGTAGGCGCCGATCTGCATGACCAGCAGGCCCACCCC
>NZ_JBFUGX010000494.1:0-3126 GCF_056402675.1 Polaromonas sp. P3_C2
GTTGCGCGCTTGCGCCGCCGCGGCCAGCAAGGCCGGCAGTTCAGCGAAAGCCTGCAGCTGGGACACGATACCGAAGTGGCATTGCGAGAAGCCGGCCAACGGCATGGTGAAGTCAACCATGCCCGCAGCGGCGGGAGGCGCGGGCAATTCCCCACTGTGGTAGCTGACGTGATGGATGCTCATGGATATTCCCCTGGTTAACGGATGCACCCTGCCGGCCAGCCAACCCGGCAACAGCCAACCGGACACCGTGCAGCCAGTTTGACTATAGGGAGGCGATCWGGGGCGCTGTTGATCCAGATCAAACAAGCCGCCGGTTCCACCAAAGCCCGTGTCAGAATATCCGGAAATTTATTCCAACAGGGAGGACTTGATGAACCATTTGTGGACGCGCATCTGTGCGCTGGCGGTTGTACTGTCTTGCGGTGCTGCCCTGGCGCAGCCGATGTCAAAAGACGAAGCCGAAAAAATCTGGGCGGAAGCCCGCGCCGCAGCCAAGGAAGGCCCGCAGGATATTCCCCTGGCCGACCAGGCCGTGCTGAAGCTGCCGGCCGGCCGCATTTTTGTGCCGCAGCCGCAGGCCGCCAGGCTTCTCAATGCCATGGGCAACCCCGGCAAGGATTCGCGGCTGCAGGGCCTGGTGTTTCCCGCGGCCAACGATTCCTGGTTTGTCACGGTGCGCTTTGAGTCCGCAGGCTACGTGAAAGACGAYGACGCCAAGGACTGGAACGCCGACGACCTTCTCAAAAGCTACCGCGAAGGCACGGAAGCCTCGAACAGCGAACGCAAGAAGATGGGTTTTCCTGAAATGGAAATTGTCGGCTGGGCCGAAAAGCCGGCCTATAACGCCGCCACCCACCGGCTGGTGTGGGCCATGTCCAGCAAGGACCGCGGCGCAGCGCCCGATGCCGCACAGGGCGTGAACTACAACACTTACGCGCTGGGGCGTGAGGGCTACTTCAGCCTGAACCTGGTGACGGCGCTGAATGATTTGCCGAAGGACAAACCCGTCGCCGCGGAGCTGCTGTCGGCCCTGCAATACAACGACGGCAAACGTTATGCCGATTTCAATTCCAAAACCGACAAGGTGGCCGAATACGGCCTGGCCGCGCTGGTGCTGGGCGTGGCCGCGAAAAAACTCGGCTTCTTCGCCGTCGCCGCACTCTTTTTTGCCAAGTTTGCCAAGGTGATCTTTCTGGCCGTGGCGGGGTTTGGCGCGGTGTTCCTGAAATACTTCAAGCGCAAACCGGCTGCAGCGCCCATGCCGGTCGCGGCCGCCGAGCAGGAGACGGTTCCTGCCGCATTCGGCARTGCAGCAAACGCGTCAACCACCCCGGCAAAACCCCCAGCGCCGCCTACCGCCTGAAAAGCACCTTCGCGTGACGAAACTCCTGCTGCTGCTTTTCACCGGCGCCAAGTTCGGCAAGCTGCTGCTCACGGGCGGCAGCATGCTGATTTCGGTGTTTGCCTACGCGCTGCTGTTCGGCTGGCGCTACGCAGTGGGTTTTGTGGCCCTGCTGTTTGTGCATGAAATGGGCCACTACATCGCCGCGCGGCAGCGCGGCCTCAACGTGGGCGCGCCCACCTTCATTCCGTTTGTGGGCGCGTGGGTAGAGCTCAAGGACATGCCGCATGACGCCGAAACCGAAGCCTATGTGGGCCTGGGCGGCCCGCTGCTGGGCACGATAGGCGCGCTGGCCTGCTATTTTCTGGCGCGCGACCAGGACAGCAACCTGCTGCTGGCGATTGCCTATTCCGGCTTTTTCCTGAACCTCTTCAACCTGATTCCGCTGTCTCCGTTTGACGGAGGCCGCATCACCGCGGTGCTGTCGCCGCGCATCTGGTTTCTGGGGGTGCCGGTGCTGGTGGGCCTGTTCTTCTGGCGGCCCAGCCCCATGCTGATCCTGATGGCGCTGCTGGCCGGGCCGCAGCTGCTGAAGGCCATACGCTACAAATCAGACAGCGAAGAAGCGAAAACCTATTACGCCACCAGCGCCGCCACGCGGTTTGAGTACGGCTTTTATTACCTGGCCCTGGCGGCGTTTCTGGCGGTGATGACACACGATGTGCATGAAATGCTGCGCGGCGTCAGCGGCATGCGGTAAATCGGGCTGAATGCGCGGCTCGTGTCAGTCCGGCACAAACTTCGCATTGAAGGTCGCTTCGTCCTCGGGCAGCTCCATCGTCACCAGTTGCCCCATGCGCATGTCGGCGAGGCGGCAGGCGCCGAACAGGCTGTATTTGCCCTTGAGCCCGTAGCTTTCCATGTCGATCAGCATGAAGGAGTGCGGCACAAACACCTGGTGCAGAAAAATCGTGCGGTGCCGGTTGCGCGGCGACGGAAAGAGCTTGTATTRCTCGGTGGTGATGCTTTGTGCTGCTGCCATGATGTGGGTGAGTGAGGGCGGTCGGGGGCGTCCGATGTAATGCGCCAACCCTGACTGTAAGCTCTAGCCTTGCACAGACCTTGCCGCAGCCCTGTTTTTTGCCCACTTATGCCCCAATACCCATGACAGAGCGTCACCCGACCCCCGGAAAAGAAGAAATTGCCCTGCTGGAGCCGTTCGACCGGCTGAGCCTGGGACAGATCCAGGTGGTGGCGACACCGGCCCAGGCCGCCGCAGCGCTGCAGGCCCTGGCCGGCGCCACGGTGCTGGGCTTTGACACCGAGTCGAAACCGACCTTTGCCAAAAACGAGGCGTCTGAAGGGCCGCACATCGTGCAGCTTTCGACGCTCGACAAGGCCTGGATCTTCCAGCTCGAAGATGCCGAATGCCGCCGCGTGGTCGGGTTGCTGCTGAGCTCGCCTGCCATCATCAAGGCCGGCTTCGGCCTGGGGGACGACCAGCGCCGCATCATCCGCAAGCTGGGCACAGACCTGCAGGGCGTGCTGGACCTGAACGTGGTGTTCCGCGAGCGCGGCTACCGCAAGGACATGGGCGTGCGCGGCGCCGTGGCCGTGATGTTCAACAAGCGCTTCCTCAAATCCAAGAAAGCCGCCACCTCCAACTGGGCCAATGAACGGCTGACGGAAGCGCAGATCATTTACGCGGCCAACGATGCCTATGGCGCGCTGCGGGTGTACAAAGCGCTGGGGCTGGGGTAGGCGCGGCCGCAATACGCTAC
>NZ_JBFUGX010000495.1:0-3126 GCF_056402675.1 Polaromonas sp. P3_C2
CGGCTTTGCCAGACCGCAGGCGGGCGGCCCCCTCGGGGGGGCAGCGCATTACACGAAGTGAAAAGCGTGGGGGCTCATGCTTCAGGCCCGGCCAAACAAGCGCTTGAGGCCCATCCATTGCTGCGACCAGAAACCTTTGCCGTAGTCGCGGTTGGCTTCGACCTGGTCGCGAATGCCCGTCGGGTCATAGCGCTGCTCAAAATTGACCGTGCGGAACAGCATGTCCCACCAAGGGAGCAGCACGCCGAAGTTGTGGCCCCCCAGCGTTTTGGGGCCATGGCTTTCGTGGCCAATGCCGATGCTGTGGTGCAAGCGGTGAAAGCGCGGGCTGATCCACAGGCGCTCGCCCACCYGCCCGAACCACATCCGCACATTGGCATGCTGAAAGCTTTCGCTGAGCTGGGTAAAGGCCACGATGGCGATGAACTGCCCCGGCGCCACGCCGATGAGCTGGGCCACCAGCACGACGATGGAGTCGACCAGGATGTCGTCCAGCAGGTGGTTGCGGTTGTCGCTCCACATCGTCATCTGCCGCTGCGCATGGTGCAGCGAATGCAGGCGCCACCACCACTCGATCTGGTGCTGGCCGCGATGCGTCCAGTACGCCACAAAGTCAAACACCACGAGGTAAATCGCGAAGCTGACGAGGGCGTTGTCCGTCACACCCGGCCAGAGCTGGTCTAAATGAAAAGTGCCGTAGCCGGCCGTGCGCAGCGCGCCAAACGCCTCGTCAAACCACGGGTCCAGCGTGAAAAACAGCGCGATGCGAAACAGGCCCAGCCGGTGGATCAGGGTGTAGAGCACATCGGTGCGTATGGTGGCCCGGTCCAGCACGGGCTCTACCGGCCGCCAGCGCTGCAGCGGGCCGACGATGGCCAGCAAGATCAGCACCTGGATCACGCCCACCATGAACCAGGCAGTGGCGTCGTAGCCGTCTTCCAGCAGGTTGCCCATGCCCAGCGCAAACATGGCCGGCTGCACGGCGGACTCAAACAGCCACTGCTGCGCCATTGAAAAGAGATCGCTGAACCAGTCCATGTGGCTTATTTTGAAGGCCTGGCAGGTGCCGGCGTGGCCTGCGACGCAATCCAGTCTTTGTACTGGGGATGTTCAGCCAGGGTCTTGAAGCAAAAGCCCCGCGACTGCAGGCCGGTGATGAGCGGCTCCAGCACGGCAGGCGCCCAGGGGTCCTTGCGCGACCAGATGCCCAGGTGGGCCAGCAGGATGTCGCCGGAGCGGATGTCGCGCAGCGCCTTCTTCAGCAGGAAATCATTGCCGAACCTCTCGCTGGCGAGCTCATCACCCAGGAAACCGGCGGGCGACCAGCCCACATGCTCAAAGCCGCAGGACTTGGCCGCTGCCAGCAGCGCGGGCGAAGTCTTGCCGCCCGGCGCGCGAAAGAGCGGCAGTGTTTTTTTTCCGGTGATTTCTTCGAGGCGCTTGCTGGACTTGCCGATTTCTTCGCAGTACTGCTTCGCCGTCCAGGTGAAGTCCTTGCCTTCCTGCGGGCCCGCAGAAGGCCGCATCCTGAACTGCACCGGTGTATCGGGTGCGCCGGGTACATCGCCCCGCCAGTAAACGTGGTCCCAGGTGTGCGAGGCAAATTCGTGGCCTTCACCCGCCCGCGCCTTCCACCAGCCAGCCCACTGTGTGCCCAGGCTGCCATCGCCGGTTTGCGTGCGCTCATTGGCGGCAAAAAAGGTGACCTTGACCTTGTGCCTGTTCAGCACGTCAGCCATCAGCGGCGCAACAGCCATGTGGCCAGTGTCCAGCGTCAGGTAAACGGGTTTGCAGGCCGCTTCGGCCGGCTGCGGCGCGTTTTGTGCGGATTTTTGTGCATTGTTTTTGCCTGTAGCCCATACAGGATGAGCGCAAGCAGCTACAAAAACGATAGCAAGCATCGTCTGCAACAGACCAGCCGTAGCGGCGGTCGGCGGGGACTTTTCAAGCAAGCCGGGGCCGCGGAACCGGCTTCGCCGGGCCGCAGGCGCAGCGGCCCCCCCGGGGGGCAGCGACCCACACGAAGTGGGGGAGCGTGGGGGCCTATCTAGCGGCGTGGTCAAGCGTCCAGACGCCATGGGGGCTCTTTCCAACATTGACCTGCCGGACGATCTTGTGGCTTGCCACGTCGATCACCGTGAGCTTGCGTGCCCAGCGCGATGTGACCAGTATCTGCTTGCCGTCGCGGCTCACGTCGATACAGTCAGGGCCGCCCGGCGCGGGGTAGTTGTCTACCACTTCCAGGGTCTGCAGGTCGATCTTGCTGATGCTGTTGGCCACGCGGTTGCTGACCAGCACATGGCGTTTGTCGCCGAAGGCGCGGAACGCGTGCGCTCCGGCACCGGTCTTGATGACCTTGGTGCGCTGCGGTTGCGCTCCGCTCACGTCATACACCTCGACGGCGTCGCCGCCGGTCAGGCCCACCAGCAGGTGCTTGTCGTCGGCTGTGCCATACACGTCGGCCGGTATGGATCCGGTCTTGACGCGCCACTTGATGGACTGGCTGGGCAGGTCGATGGCGATCAGCTCGTCACTGTCCTGCATGGTCGAATAAACCGTGGTGCTTTTGGTGTCTATCCACAGATGGCTCGGTGTCCGGCCGGTGGCCACGCGCCTGGCCAGCGTGATGTCCTTGCCGTCCCACTTGTAGATGTCGATGTGGTTGAGGCGGTTGGCGGCCGTGACAAACCATTTCATGTCGGGAGAAAAGCGCAATTGGTAGGGGTCGATGATGCCGCGCACCGTGCGCTGCACTTCAGCGGTTTTCGGGTCGATGAAGGTGAGCGAGTCCGACAGCGCGTTGGCAACAATCACCGACTTTTCATCGGGCGTGAGGTACAGGTGATGCGGCTGCTTGCCGGTGGCAATGCGTCTGGTTTCCGTCCAGGTGGCCGGGTTGATCACGCTGACACTGTCTTCGAGCGAGTTCAGCACAAAAACAGGCGTTGTGATTCCCGAAAGTGCGGCACCAGCGGCGGCCGTCTGGGCAAAGGCGGTGGAGCATGCCAAACCGGCAAGGGCAAGCAGCCAGGCGGCGGCAAAACGGACGAAAACATTCACAAAAACGGTCTTTCTACGTGCAACCGGCTAGTGTACCGGGCGTCAGCGATGGCAAATGCGTAAAGG
>NZ_JBFUGX010000496.1:0-3124 GCF_056402675.1 Polaromonas sp. P3_C2
CAACGGTGTGGAACACGGCCAATGGAATGCAGCCCGCAGCCTGGGCCTGACGCAAGCGCAAACGCTGCGCTATGTGATCGGCCCGCAGGCCCTGCGCCTGGCAGTGCCCAGCCTGTCGAACAGCCTGATCAGCCTGATCAAGGACACCTCGCTCGTCTCGGTGATTGCCGTGGGCGAGCTGATGCTGGCGACCAAGGAAGTGATTGCCACTACCTTCCAGCCCTTTCCGCTGTACCTGGCGGCTGCGGGTATTTACTGGGCGATGAGTGCCTCGTTTGAAACGCTGCAGAAGAAGCTCGAAGTGCGCCTCAACCGCAGCTATCTGCGCTAGCGAAGCGCCGGGCACCAGAATCAGGTGTCGCTGATCAAACCACTCTGAATCGCCTGCTCGGTATTCGCAAAAATCGCCATCGCGGTCAGCATGCGCCGAAAGCCGAGCTTGCGGTAAAACGGCTCTTTGCCGGCGACCGCGTACAGGATGATTTTTTTGTGGCCACTGGAAAGCTTCACCAGCGCCGCAACCATGTCCTTGCCCATACCTGATCCCTGCCGGTCCGGCGCTACCGCGATGTCGCAGATGTAGGAGCAGTCCCTGCCATCCGCTACCGCACGGCCCGCAGCGATCAGCTTGCCGGCGTCATACACAAAACACTTGAACATGCTGTTGGAGAAAACAATCTGCAGATCCGCAGGCTTCTTGTCGCCCAAGGGGGCAACGCGGTAAAGATTCGACAGCTCTTCCCAGTCCGCGTCGGCCATGCCTTCCGATGAAAACTTCCACTCGAGGGCCAAGATGAACTCCTTTTATTTTCAAACAGCATGAGGCGTGACGCACACCATTTTTGGACTATAGCCCTCGCATCGAACTGACGCATGACCCCTCAGAACAGCCTGCCCTGCCCCTCGGCGCCCGCCGCGTCCGGCGGCCGGAACTGGCTCATGTCCAGCTCAATGCGCTGCCGGTTAAAGCCGATCCGGTTGCAGGCTTTCTCAAAGCGCTGCTTGATGAGCTCGGCCCACAGGCCGTGACCTTTCATGCGCGTGGCGAAGTCGCTGTCGTAGTCCTTGCCGCCGCGCATTTCGTGGATGCGCGCCATGATGCGCGCGGCGCGCTGCGGGTAGTGCAGCTCCAGCCATTCCTTGAAAATGGGCGCCACTTCCCAGGGCAAGCGGATCACGGTGTAGAACGCGCTGCGTGCACCGGCCTCCCAGGCCGCCTCCAGCACATGCTCCATGTCCTCGTTCACAAACGGGATTTGCGGCGCCACGCTCACGCCGACCGGCACGCCGTGCTCTGCCAGCGTGCGGATGGTGCGCAGGCGCCGGTGCGGTGCGGCCGCGCGCGGCTCGAGCTTGCGCGCGAGTTCGCCGTCGAGCGTGGTGATGGTCACGTAGGCGGCGGCCAGCTTGTCAGCGGCCAGCGGCGCCAGCAAGTCGAGGTCGCGCTCCACGCCGCTGGATTTGGTGATCAAAGAGAACGGGTGCCGCACTTCCTGCATCACCTCAATGATGCTGCGCGTCAGTCGCAGCTCGCGCTCGGCGGGCTGGTAGCAGTCGGTGGCCGAGCCGATATTGAGCAGCTTGGGAACATAGCTGCGTTTGCGCAGGTCGGCGCGCAACACCTCGGCAATGTTGCGCTTGGCGATGATCTTCGTTTCAAAATCAAGCCCTGGCGAAAGATTGAGGTAGCTGTGTGTGGGCCGCGCATAACAGTACACACAGCCATGCTCGCAGCCCCGGTAGGGATTGATGCTGTAGTCAAAAAAGATATCGGGCGAATCGTTGCCGACAATCGCGCTGCGGGCGTCTTCCATCGTGACCGTGGTTTCGATCCGGGGCGCCTCGCTGGAGACACCTTCTTCCAGCGGACCCCAGCCGTCGTCCCATGCGTTGCGCACGTCTTTCTCAAACCGGTGCGGCATGCGTGTAGCAGTGCCCCGGCCCTTGATGGCATGGAGGGGAATGACGGCGTCGGACATAGGGCAACAAGATTMGGTGGAAGGTAGCGGTGCCCGGCAGGGCCGCAGAAAAATACTGTATATAAATACAGTATATTCAAACAAAAACCCTTTGGCAAATGTCTGCAGCAGTGCTCGCAATAATGGGTTTAAAGCAGGAGACATCCCATGGCACACGTACTGGCAAAACTCACCGGCGCGCCGCTGGCCGCCGTCAAACAGCAGCTGGAAAAAGATGCGGATGAACATGCGAAGCAAGGCATGTATCTGAAGTATCTCTGGCAAAACGCGGAAGACGCAGCAGAGGTGTTTTTTCTGTTTCAGGTGAAAGACCTGGCACATTGCCAGCAGCGCATGAAGCAGACGCATGCAAAAGTCCGCGAAGAAAACCCCGATGTACCGCTACCGACCCTGACGTTTCTGGAGGATGCCTGAGGCCTCATCCAATGCGTGATGGATACGCCCCTTTTCCATTTTCCCTTCCCTCTCCTCCCTTCCGTTTCACCATGATCCAGCGACCTGAAAACCTTTATGCCCGCTATCACGCCCACGTGTATTTCGGGCCCGGCACCGTTGAGCAGGCACGTGCCCTGTGCGAAAAAGCTGGCGCGCTTTTCGGGATTGCCGTGGGGCGTGTGCATGAACGCGAGGTGGGGCCGCACCCGCGCTGGAGTTGCCAGCTGGCATTTGACCGCGCGGCGTTCGGCAGCGTCATTCCCTGGCTCGAAGAACACCGCGACGGACTGGATGTGTTTGTGCACGGGCTCACCGGCGATGACCTTGCCGACCACACCACGCATGCCTCATGGCTGGGTGAGCCTGCCGTGTTGAAGCTGGAGATGTTCAGGCGGTGAGCCCGGCTCCAGTTGAATGCTATTAATTCAATAGCAAGTTGCGCTCGTCCAGAAAGGCGAGGAGCTGCTTTTTAACGCAAATAAAAGCGACTCAACCAGCGCGGCCGCAAAGGAATCGGTCGCGATTCCACCGACTGGTACAGCACCCAGCCCGCCAGCAGCGACAGCAGGAAGGCCGTCAACAGGCCCAACACGTTTGCCGCAAGCTGCGTGGGCCAGAAATGGCTCACGATGGCATTGACCAGCAGGCACACAGGGAAGTGGATGAGGAACACGGAATAGGACATCTGGCCCAGCTGCACCAGACGGCGC
>NZ_JBFUGX010000497.1:0-3108 GCF_056402675.1 Polaromonas sp. P3_C2
ATCCAGTTGTCGACCAGATAGCCGAGGTAGGGCTCGCCTGCGACCGGTGCCAGCGGTTTGGGGACGTCCGAGACGGCACTGCGCAGGCGCGTGCCGAAGCCACCTGCGAGCACCAGCAGGCGAGGTTCAGCCATGATGTTCACTGCTCCAGGCCAACAGCATGTCAACGGCCTCGCCGAAGTTGTCGCATACCTCGAAATGTGCCTCAAGTGAACGAGCCGCGAGCTCTTGGTGCAGGTTGTGCACGCCGGTGTTTACGCCAATGCCGCGGCAGCCGAGGTTGGCAGCCGTCATGAGATCGCTCAGGTTGTCGCCGATATAGCAGATATCGGCGGCCTGTTTCGAATATCTCGAGAGCAGTTCGAGGCCGAACCYGGGTGATGGCTTGCGATACAGTGCGGGCGCCTCGGGCACTTCCGGGCAGATGCAAATCTCTTCGAACGGCGCCGGACCGAGGTCGAGCTGACGCAGCATTTCGTTGTTGCAGCGAACCGCCATCTCCAACGGGAAATAGCCGCGACCGACCCCCGACTGATTGGTGTGCAAAAACAATAGGTGACCGGCGGCCCGTAGCCGCGTCAAGCCCTCGCGCACGCCCGGCAACAAGACCACCTGCGCCGGATCGCAGAGATAAGGCACATGCCTTATCAGGGTGCCGTCCCTGTCGAAAACGATCAGTTGCGAGGTCATCTTTTCAGGCCGCCTTGCTGCCTGTCTCGGGCGTCGCTGTGTAACCGGCCATCTCGCTGTAGATAGCGCCGTGTTCAAGCTGCTCGGTGATCGTGCAGAACAGCGTGTCGTCGCCTTCAATGAAAGCGCGGGTCTCAGCATGCAATCCCGGCTTGAACTCTTTGTCGATTACATCATCGATGACGACGGGTTCGACTTTGACTGATGCCAGGTGGGTGACCTGCAACTGTTCCATTGGTTTGAAGATAAGCCTGCGCTTGCGGGTCAGCACCTCTACGGCCCAGCGGCCAGGAGCTTCCCAGTCAGCGTGATAGCTAAATAGCACACCGCGTTCGGTTACGCCGGCGCCGCAAAACCGCGCGGCAGCCGAATGCCAGTCAAGCGCGCCAGCACGCCAGCTTTTCCAGTCCTTCGGGAAGCCGCAGAGATGGAACGCAAGGTCGGGCACGTGCGACGAGTTGGCGATGACCCAGGACTGCTTGACCGAATCGGGTAGGGGCATCGGTACGATCGTGTGAGCCCATTCGGTAAATTCGAAGCTGCAACTGAGTGCGCCGCCGTCTTCCTCAATCATTTTTCGTGCCTGCCGGGTCGCGGCGTAGAAGCGCCGGCTGTAAGCGATCAGCACATTGGCCTGGTGCTGCTCGGCTGCCRCCGCGACYGCGCCGAGTTCAGCCAGATTCAGGCCACCGGGCTTTTCAAGCAGGATGCGCCGGGTGCCGGCCTCCAGTAAATGGAGTGCAACCGGCGCAAGCTCCTCGAAACTCGCTGCCACGATCGCTCGTGCTGGCGCTCCTGACTCAGCGAGCGCTTGCACCAAGCCGCCACGCCGTACGGCGTGGCCGGTGGCGGCCTCAAAGGCCAGTGCAGATGATTCGCCACGCCCGATCACCTCGAAGTCCAGGCCCAGATGTTGCAAGACTTTGGCGTATTCGCGGGCATGCGGCCCCGCGCCGATCAACCAGATGTTCACGTCTATGTTCCTCGGTTTCAGGTGATGGGGACAGCGCCGGCTTCGGCATTGACGGCGACGCACCAATGATCAAGCAGGGCTCGAATATAAGGACGATGGATCTCGAGCGACTGCTCCAAAGTCGGCAACGCGCAATCGTTGCCGACAAGAATCGACTCGATGAGTGCGCCGCTTACTTCGCTCTGGAAGGGGAGGCGCCCCGGCAAATCGAGTCCGTCGGATCGTTTTGCGGTGCCGGCCGCTTCGTCGATGGCCCAGCGGTGTATGCCGTCATCGAGTTCAAAGCGGTAGAAGACATCTCCGTCGCCGGCTTCCAGGGTCGCAGTTGATCCGCCCGAGAAGTCGACTTTAAGCGTGCCCATGACCTCCCAGTTGCCGGGGCGCTTGGATTCGATCCAGCCAGGTGCGAGTTCACTGGTATCAAATGTTGTGGGCGTTTCACCGGTCCACCAGGCGAACATGTCCAGAAAGTGGATTGAGTTGCAGGCCAGTCCCCATGCACCTCCACTGACCTTCAGATGCATTGGTTTACCGGGCGTTAGCTGCGCTTTGATCTGTTGATGCCAGTCGAGCATTCTTCGCGGCGTGTTCACCCAGGCTCTGGCGTGGCCAACGTGATGCTCAATCTCGTCGAGCCCTGTCTCACTCTGTGCCAGCACCTTTTCGAGGATCCAGGCGCCTACCGTCGTCCGCGCGGCAATTTCTCGCACCACCTCAGGTCGCCAGCGTGCGGTAGTTGCAACAATCGCGACGTCGATGGCTGCCGGCATCGTTGCGAGCGAGGTATGCAACTGGACCTGATGCGGGCTGTTCGCTTTCGCGACCTCGTCCCAGCGTTGTTGCGCTCTCGCGAGCGACACCGGATCGACGTCTTGAACGTGAATGCAAAGCGGGCTGGCACAGTTCACAAGGCCTTGCAGGTAGCGCGAGCCGAGTTGGCCTGCACCGGAGATGAGGACGCTGTGGGTCATGCTACGTGCCCTTTTCTTGCCCGGTAGAAACCGCTGATCAAATTCTCCATGGCCGACAGTTCGGCGATCAACCGGTCATCAATCAGAAATTCAACGGGAGGAGTAAGTTTTTGCAGATCTTGCAATTGGCCATAGTTGCCGGGCGTCGGTGCCGGGACAGCACCGAACATGGCTGACTTGAGGTACTCCAGCCATCTGCGCGGCAGCAGCCGTTTGGCGATAGCAGCGGTGCTCTTGCGGAAGGTATTCAATACCGCGCCTGGACCTGTCAGCGCCTGCCTGGTATCACGGTCGAGATCATCGAGATGCCTGATAAATGTCTCGACCGCCTCGCGCACTACGGCACGCGCGCGCGCGTCGTCAACGGTAATGGCGCTTTTGAGCTCACGGGTGAGTATCGCGAAAAACCGCTCGTGCTCCGTCTCAAATTGAGCAGACGACCACCAGTCGCGAAACGACAGACCGCGATTGAAG
>NZ_JBFUGX010000498.1:0-3096 GCF_056402675.1 Polaromonas sp. P3_C2
TTGCTGGCCCATTCGGGGTTGGCTATTTCCACCCCGTCGGCCTTGACCGTGGCAGTACGTCCGAGCTGCACCGACAGGTGCCGGGTAATTTCAAAACGCCTTCCGAGTTGCTCGGATACGTGACGATTGATCGGGCCACGAAGCACGTCCCAAGGGAAAAACACCGCAACCAGCACCAGAATCACCGCCAATACGGCAATGCCGATGAGTGTTCTACGCAGAAGAGGCGATGAGGACAAGACGTTGTTCATGTGCTGGAGAGGAATCGTTCAAACCATTGCAAGGGCAGTCTGTAATGGCCAACAATGCGCGGCTGCCAGCAATGTCCATCACCCTTACAAGCGCGTTGAACTACAGTGAATCAAATGTGCGTCAGCTCACCCCACAGGACAGTCGGCAAGCGCCATAAGACGCTGTGGGCATGTGCCTACAGTTTTTTCGAGCGGGTCGTAGGAAACCTCCTACAGGCACTGCCCTTGGTCACTGGCAGAATGGGCCACAATAAAAAGATACATTAGGAAACAAGGACACCGCGTTCTTGAGCCTTTTGTAATATTTCCGAGAAGCACGTAGCCTTCCCACCTGGACCCGAGCAGTGAGACTGAAAACGTACATCGTAGAAGACAATCCCACCATTCGAGAGAATCTGATCGGGACGCTTGAGGAATTGGCAGGCATTGACGCGGTAGGCACCGCCGAAACTGAAAACGAAGGCAAGGCCTGGCTTGTCGAGAACAGCGGCGATTGGGATTTGGCGATTGTTGACCTGTTTCTGAAACAGGGAAGCGGTTTGGGTGTGCTGGCTGCCTGCCGTGACCGCCCCGCCACGCAAAAAGTCGTCGTCCTCAGCAATTACGCCACTGCAGACATCCGCCAGAGATGTGCCCAGCTCGGTGTCGATGCCGTTTTTGACAAGTCCAACGAAATCGATGCCCTGGTGGACTATTGCATCCAGCAGAGCACCATTTCAGATTGAACTCAATCGATCAGCTTGTTCTTGAGCGCGTAGTAGGTCAGGTCGCTGTTGGAGGACAGGCTCATTTTTTCCATGACACGCGTCCTGTAGGTGCTCACGGTTTTCACGCTCAGCGAAAGCGCCTTGGCAATGTCGCCTGCGGTTTCACCCTTGGCCAGCTTGAGAAAAACCTGGAACTCCCGCTCGGACAATTGTTCGTGGGAAGCCACGTCGTTGGGCCGGTTCAGCTGCTGCGCAAGGAGCTCTGCCACCGCCGGGGTAATGTAGCGTTTGCCAAGAGAAATCACACGAATCGCATCCACAATCTCGGATGGATCGCATTCCTTGTTCAGGTAGCCGCTGGCGCCCTGGCGAATCAGGTTGACCGCATAGTGCTCTTCAGGATAGCCGCTCAGAATGAGGATGCCGACATCAGGCGCCTTGGCGCGAATCATGGCCAGCGCATCGATGCCGCTTTGCCCAGGCATGGACAAGTCCATGACCAGAATATCCAGCTCAACGTTACGCACCAGATCAATTGCCTCACGGCCACTGCCGGCTTCTCCCACGACACGCAGGTCCACCTGGTCGGAAAAAAACTGTTTGAGTCCAGAACGCACAATGGCATGGTCGTCCACAATTCCAATTTTGATCATGTCGCTGTCTTTCTATAAGGTCTGCGCAAGCGGGCAACGCAATGAAAAAGATGGCCTGCAGGACATCCGCATTGATTTTCAGTGTTCATTATTGACGAAATTTTCACCAAATGACTGAWCGGAGTTTGCCGTGAAACGATTTGCGATCCCAAAAATGGCCATCAGCCTGCCCCTGGCGGTGCTGGCTGCCGCCATTCTTATCTTCATTAACGAGGCTAGCTTCCAGAAATCCACAGAGGCGGCCGCCAGTATTGAAGAGGCCCAGCAAACCCGCGGCGCCATCAACCGGTTGATGCAGCACATGCTGGATGCGGAAACCGGGCAGCGCGGCTACCTGCTGACCGGCGACGTTCGATATCTCGAGCCCTACAACTCCGCCCTGGCCGATATCGACCAGAACCTGGATGCCTTGCGCCGGCTGTTCACCCCTTACCAGGATCAACTTTCAGAGTTCGGCGTCATGTCCAGGCATGTTTCGCGCAAGCTGGCCGAAATGGACCTGAGCGTGCGCATGCGCAAGGAAGGCAACGAGGACGCCTGGAAATTTGTCCTGACCACGGACGTAGGGAAAGAGCATATGGAGGCGATTCGCGCGCAGTCCGCGAAACTGGCCTCCAACAGCGTCAGCAAAATGGAGCAGGGGCAGGTTCAGATCAAGAAGGCGCTGGAGCTCTCCCGCATCGGCATTGCGGCCATGGCTTTGGCGGGCTTGCTGGCTTTTTACATGTACCTCCTTCAAACCAAGGCGCTGCTTGCTTCCGGCCGGCGCGAGCAGGAATCCCTGCAACGCGAGCGCGACTTCCTCGAAATACAGGTACGTGAAAGAACCGCCAACCTGGCCGAGCTGGCTACCCACCTGCAAAATGTGCGCGAGGACGAACGCGGCCACCTCGCGCGTGAACTGCATGACGAACTGGGCGCGCTTTTGACCGCCGCGAAACTGGATGTGGCCCGATTGAAATCCCGCCTGGCAGGCAATCTGCCGGAAGCGGCTGAGCGGCTGACGCACCTGACCAACACGCTGAACAGCGGCATTGCGCTGAAACGCCGCATTGTCGAAGACCTCCGGCCGTCCTCGCTGTCGCATCTGGGCCTGGTCGCCTCTCTCGAGATCCTCGCACGCGAGTTTGAAGAACGCTCCGGACTCTCCATCACCACCGATCTGGAGCCTGTGGAACTCGGCGGCTCGGCGCAGCTGACCATCTACCGGCTGGTGCAGGAGTCACTGACAAACATCGGCAAATACGCAGAAGCCAGGCAAGCCGAGATCAGCCTTCACAACTTCGACAGCTACATCACGGTAGAAGTCAAAGATAACGGCAAAGGCTTCAAGCTTGAGAGCGTGGGCCCGGGAAGCCATGGCCTTGCCGGCATGCGCCATCGCGTCGAAGCCGCAGGCGGACGGCTGACGGTGTCCAGCACCGAAGGCGATGGCACGCGCATTTCAGCGGTGCTGCCCAAAACACTTTGACCGGTCTCTGAACG
>NZ_JBFUGX010000499.1:0-3094 GCF_056402675.1 Polaromonas sp. P3_C2
GCTTGTCAGATTCGGTTTTAACCAGCGCATGTGTCTCACAACTTTCTACCGGGCATCCGTAGGGTATTTGTTCACGTTCCCGAGGAACGGTTTGTTCTGTTAGATTAAGACTGCGGCGGTTCATTTGCAAGACGTTTTGTGTGAAATGGTTAACGCAAAACAACAAATGTATCTAGGAGTTAGTAACTAGATGTCAAGTCGATTCTGGTATTGAACAGTGTTTAAATCTTTAGACTTACACTAAGTTTCAGCTGTAGACAAAAGTCACCCTTCCACCATTCGCTCAATTTTTCAGCCCCGGCCAGACCCAACATGAACACCACAATGACCGCCTATCCCGCGCATTACATCAACGGCCAATGGGTTAAAGCCCAGTCTTCGGAGACCCTTCCTGTCCACGATTCCAGCACCGAAGAGGTGATGGCAACCGTGCCATCCGGTACCGTCGGGGAGGCAGAAGCTGCGGTATTGGCGGCCCGGGCTGCGTTTGACGGATGGTCTGCGTTGTCCGTCGAGACGCGCGCTGCTTACCTGGATAAAGTGGCCGCCGGCATCAAGGCCCGCACCGAAGACCTGGCCGTGGCCATTGCGCGCGAGGTGGGCATGCCCCTGAAGATGGCCCGGGCCGTCCAGGTAGGAGGGCCCGCATGGCACTGGGGAAACTTTGCCAAGGTGGCCCGCCAGTTCGAATGGGAAAAGCAGGTCGGCAACTCGCTCGTGGTACGCGAGCCGATCGGTGTCGTGGGGTGCATCACGCCCTGGAATTTCCCGCTCAGCCAGATCACACTCAAGATCGCCCCCGCCATGGCGGCAGGTTGCACCGTGGTGCTCAAGCCCAGCGAAATCGCCCCGGTCAACGCCATGATCCTGGCTGAAATCATTCATGAGGCCGGCCTGCCGCCCGGCGTATTCAACCTGGTCAACGGTGTCGGCCCCGTGGTGGGCGAGGTGCTGGCAACGCATCCCGAAGTCGACATGCTGAGCTTTACCGGCTCTACCCGGGCAGGCAAACGTGTGAGCGAACTGGCCAGCCAGTCGGTCAAGCGGGTAGCGCTCGAGCTTGGCGGCAAGTCGGCCAGCGTCATCCTGGACGATGCCAATTTCGAAGCTGCGGTCAAAGGCACCGTGTCGGCCTGCATGCTCAACAGCGGCCAGACCTGTTCGGCCCATACCCGCATGCTGGTGCCGGCCGGGCGTTATGAGGAAGCCAAGGCGCTCGCACAGGCAGCTGTCGCGAAATTCAGTGTTGGCCCCAGCCTGGAGGAAACCAGCAAGCTCGGACCGCTGGTCAGTGCAGCCCAGCGCGACCGTGTCCTGGGTTTCATCCGCACCGGCATTGAAGAAGGTGCGGACGTGATTGCCGGTGGCGCCGGCGCGCCTGACTTTGCCAAAGGCTACTTTGTTCAGCCCACCATCCTGGGGATCAAGGCAACTGACACGCTGGCACAGGAAGAAATTTTCGGCCCGGTCCTGGTCGTTATTTCCTACAACGATGAGGACGAGGCTGTGGCAATCGCCAATAGCACCATTTACGGTCTTGGCGGGGCGGTATGGGGCGGCACAGACGAACGGGCCATGAAAGTGGCGCGCCGCCTGCGCACCGGGCAGGTCGATATCAATGGCGGGCCTTTCAATGGTCAGGCACCGTTTGGTGGCTACAAACAATCTGGTAATGGCCGTGAAAACGGCGTTTATGGTTTTGAAGAATTTCTGGAATTCAAGGCCATCCAGCTAAAAACCGCCGTGGCTTGAGCCGCTTGGTTCAACGCTGCCGATTGATGGAAGAATAAAACATTTAGTTACAGTTGCGGGTCTCGACGCGCAATTTCTTCTTGTCGTAATCATGCTTATGTTTTAATTACACAAGATAGCTACAAGCAGTTACATAGACCGTATGGCAGAAGTCACCGTCGTTTTTGCCGATCTCACCGGAAGCACCGGGGTTTTTGAATCGCTGGGCAATGYCAAGGCAACTCAGGCCATCACACGTTTGACGCAGTGGATAGGCAAGGTCAGCGTGGCCTATCGCGGCCACGTTGTGAAATACCTCGGCGACGGTGTGCTGGTGGTGTTTCCAGACAATGCGGACGCCGTTGACGCCGTAACCGAACTGCAGCGGGTTCACCGCGACCGTATCCGGAACTGGCCCGAGCACCTCAAGATGCGGTTGCAGCTGGGTGTTGCCCGCGGAGAAATTGTCGAGCAGGATGGTGACTGCTTCGGCGACGCTGTCAATGTGGCCTCCCGGTTGAGTGACCTGTCGGGCCCGGACCAGATACTCGCGACCGAAGCCGTCATCGAAAAGCTGCCAGCCGACACACTCGTACGCTCCCGAAATCTTGGCGCCATGGACATTCGTGGCCGCACCGAAGCCTGCCTGGTCCACCGCATCGAATGGCAGGCAGAGGTCATGACCGAATCATTTACCGTACCTTCCAGCCTGACGGCGCACTCGGCCCCGCAGCCCCTGGCTCTGGCGTCGATCGAGTTGTGCTGGCTGGACATCAATACCGAGTTCGCCTCGGGTGAGCTGCCGATTTTCCTGGGACGAGACCACGACGCGCAATTTGTGGTTCAAGATCCGCGCGTTTCCCGCAGGCACGCCAGAATTGAATGGCGTGCCGGCAAGTTTTACCTTGAAGATGTCAGCAGTTACGGCACCTGGGTGCGATTTTCCGACAGCGCAGCTGTCGTGGCATTGCGCCGACAGGAATGTGTGTTGCTGCAAGAGGGTGAGATTGCTCTGGGCGCCCCCTTTGAAGACTTCACGGTGCCTACCGTCAGTTTCAAGTTTGCCGACGGCAAAGTCCATCTTCAAACAAAATAGCGTCGGGCCGGCAGGAGCCGCCCCGGTTCTGCCTGGCATGCCAAATGCTCATCGCCATGGGCACCTGGCTGCACTATCCGTATCACCCGATGGAACATGATGGTCTGGTTCAAACGCATTTCTGCTGCGCTGCTGGTGTTGCTGCTGATCGCCGCCACCGTGGCGGGTTTCTATATTTACCGGACCTTCCCGGCACTCGACGGTGAACTCCAGGCCGCGGGCTTGCGTGGCTCCGTATCGGTTGCCCGTGACACCGCGGATGTCACC